>CBJNFW010000113.1:0-25094 GCA_966435935.1 uncultured Nocardia sp. | reverse complement strand
GGTGCCGTGGTCGACGTCCAGCAGCGTGCCCTGCGAACCTTCCAGCAGGACGGTCTGACCGCGTTCCAGCGCCTCGTTCAGCAGCAGCCGGGTATCGCTGATCCGATGTTTGAAGCCCTCGGCCTGTCCGAGCACCTCCTCGACCACCTGCTGCGGATCGAGCGCACGGCGGTTGTAGATCTTCACCAGCACCTGGTTCTTGAACTCGAGTGCGGCCTCGACCTTCTGGGTGAGGATCTTCTCGTCCAGCACGTCGGCCACCCGCACGCCCACCCGGGCGACCTTGTCCTGATAGCACGGCCCGATTCCGCGACCCGTGGTGCCGATCTTCTTGTTGCCCAGGAAGCGTTCGGTGACCTTATCGATGGCCACGTGGTACGGCATGATCAGGTGCGCGTCGGCCGAGAGCAGCAGGCGCGAGGTGTCCACGCCGCGCTCCTCGATTCCGGCCAGCTCGTCGAGCAGGACGCCCGGATCGACCACGACGCCGTTGCCGATGACATTCGTGACGCCCGGCGTCAGAATTCCCGACGGAATCAGGTGCAACGCGAAATTGTCCCCATTGGGCAGGACCACGGTGTGCCCGGCGTTGTTGCCGCCCTGGTACCGCACCACCCAGTCGACCCGGCCGCCGAGCAGATCGGTAGCTTTGCCCTTGCCCTCGTCGCCCCATTGGGCGCCGATCAGGACGATTGCCGGCATGTGGAGTCTCCTACGGTTTCGACGCGCAGCGACAACGCTGCATCCATTGGGCGATGTGGGCGGGCCCTACGTTGTTACGCAGGCTGCCGCCTCCGGGCCTGACGCACACACCGCCGGGGCTACCTGCCGTTTGTCGAGGCGGTGGCCGGGAGGACAGTCTAATGGATGGCACCCGCGCGCCCCGATGAGCACGACGCCGACTGGCACACCACACATGGAGCGGGACTATCGTTGCTCGGGAGGCGGGCTGTTCGGGGTTCGCCCGAGCGCAACGAGGTCGAGCATGGTGTCGGTTCCGAGGAGGGTGTTCCGCAGTTGAGTACCCACGTTCTCCGCTGCAACGGCGCCCCGGTTCCGATTGCGCTCGCATCTCTTCCGATGACACAGACCTCGGCCATTCCCGATCCGGCCCGCATCGATGAACTGTTGCCGGTGCTCGCCGCGGACAGTCTGCCCCGGCTGATCGTGCTCGGTGAGGACGCCGGTCTGGCCGCGGTGCTCACCCATCTGCTGCGGACCGAGCGCCTGCACGTCGAGATCGGGTACGTGCCGGTGGATCGCACCTACGGCTCGCGCGCCTACCAGACCGGCACCGGTTCCGCGGCGGCAGAGCGGGCGCTGGAGGGTAAGCCGCAGGAGACTCCGCTGATCCGCGACGACACCGGCAAGGTGCTGGTCGGCCGGGCCACCGTGACCGGACCGGGCGGATCCCGGCTGGAGGGCGAGGCGTACGCCGACGAGGTGCGGTTGTTCTCGGGAACCGTCGCGGCACTGAACATCTCGCCCACACTGGATATGCCGGGCGCCCGCGCGACGGCGGTGCGCCGATTCCGCCGGCGGCGCTGGGTGGCCGGGCGCGCGATCCAGTTGGGTACCCCGGGCGCGGTGGTGACCCGCGACGGAATCGCCGACGACCGGACCGTCCCGCGGGCGAGCTTCTACCGGCACGACGAACCCTGGCGGCTGGTCCGGTGAACCGCCCGTTCGACACCCGGCGCATGTCCGGGGCGGTCCGCCCGAGCCCGGTTTTCCTGCTGATCGTGCTGCTCACCGCGGTCGGCGGGGTGGTCGCGTGGGAGGCGCGGCTGACCTCCTGGCAGGCCAAGCTCGGCGTCTTCGTATTCGTGGTGGCGGGCTGGATCGTCAGCATGTGCCTGCACGAGTTCGGCCACGCGTATTCGGCCTGGCGGGCGGGTGATCGCGAGGTGGAGCTGCGCGGATATCTCACCCTCAACCCGCTGAAGTACGCGCATCCGATGTTGTCGATCGGGCTGCCGATGCTGTTCATCGCGCTGGGCGGATTCGCGCTGCCCGGCGGCGCGGTCTACGTGCACGCGCACAATTTCTCCCCGCGAGTGCAGCGGACGATCAGCGCGGCCGGTCCCGCGGTGAATCTGGTGTGCGCGGTGGTGCTGCTGGCGATCGTGCGCGTGGCCGGGTCCCAGACAGACCATCCCGCATTCTGGTTCGGCCTGAGCTTCCTGGCATTCCTGCAGATCACCGCGACCGTGCTGAATCTGCTGCCGATCCCGGGCACCGACGGGTACGGCATCCTGGAGCCCTCGCTGAGTTATCAGACGCGCCGGTCGATGGATCAGTTCAAGCCGTACGGACTGTTGCTGCTGCTGGCGATTCTGTGGGTGCCCGCGCTGAATCGGGTGTTCTTCACAGCGGTGGATTATTTGTTCGAACTCTCGGGCGTGTCCTCGGACTGGTCCGCGTACGGGAGCTACCTGACCCGTTTCTGGAATTCCTTCTGACCTCGGCCCGGCGAACATGGGTCGGGCCGCCCGATCCAGTCCATCGGGCGGCCCATCTTCGTACGGGCGTCAGCGCGGTCCACCCCCCTCGACCGGCGCACCGCCGAGCGATGCTCCGCGACGTCCTCCCCGGGTCGCACCTACTGGCGTGCGGACCCCGTCGCTCCGACCGCGTGACGCGCACCGCCCGTACGAAGTTCCGACCGCGCCACCCCTCGTCGACGCGGTTCGACAACGAAGTTATCGGCGGCGCGAAGGCGGTTCACGAGTAGTGCACTACCCGAACCTCGATCATCTTCGCGCGCAACCCGTTCGGCGCGGCCCGCAGTCGGCCGCGGGATTACGCAGCGGGAGAATTCGTCCGGTCCGGACGGCGCCCGAGTTGCGCTCGGTCCGAATTCCATTGCGGCGCTGATTCAGTCCTGCGGCTGAACGTAGGGACGTTCGACGGTCGGCGGGAGCAGAGCCATCGCCGACAGCCGCTGCACACCGCAGACCTGCATCAGATCCACCACGATCGAACGGAGTTGGGCGAACACCACATGCGCGGACAAACCCGCGCCGTCCACCAGATCCACCGTCGCGCCCTTGGCCACGCGGCGCAGGACACGGGTCGACTCGGCGGCGTCGGGCTGCTGCCCCGGATCGGCGAGCATGTACTGCCGCACCACTTCGACCGCCTTGCCGAGTTCCTCGACCTCCTCGATGATTCCGGGATCGAGGATCTCGTCGTCGCGGACCAGGGTCAGGGCGCGACGTAGCAGCACGCGGATGTTGCGCACGGCGTTGTCGAGCGGATCCACCGCTGCCCGAATCAGATTCAGCCGGGGGCGGGCGTTCCAGTAGAGCGGGGAGATCCGGCTGACCTCGCGACCGCCCTCGACCGCACTGCGCAGCCCGTCGATCTGCGATTGCGTCCCGCGCGCGGATTGCAGTGCGAGACGGATCTTTTCGGGGTCCTGCTCGTGCAGTCCGTCGGCGCAGTCGGTGAGCGCGCGGCCGATCACCGCGAGAATATCCGCCGCCTGCTGGCGGGCGCGGCGCACCGGATGCAGCGGGAAGACCGCCACCACCGCGACGCCGACCAGCCCGCCCACCAGCGAATCCACCACGCGCAGTGAGGCTCCCCCGCTGTGCGGCGGATACAGCGTCGCCACCAGCACCGCCGAACTCGCGGCCTGCATCGGGATCACCGCCCCGCGATCGAGAAATATCGCCGAGCCCATCGCCACCGCGACGACCAGGGCGATCTGCCACGGCCCGGTGCCCACCCAGGAGATGAACAGGTCACCGATTCCGATGCCGACGCTGACCCCCGCGACCAGCTCCACCGAACGCCGGATCCGCGCGCCGAATGCCACGCCGATGGAGATGACCGCCGCCATCGGCGCGAAATACGGCGCGGGGTGACCGACGACGCGATGCGCGACGAACCAGGCGACCGCCGCCCCCACCGAGCACTGCAGAATCGGCAGCGCGGATTTACGCAGACGTTGCCACCCGTTGCGTAACCGCTCGGCGCTGTTCTCGCGCACCGCGCTGACCGTGAAGGAATTCTCTGAAGCCATCGGGTGCCGAGAATAAACCCTGCCCGTGAGCGGGGAAGGTCAGTCGATGCCGAGTTCCGCCGCGGCGCGGGGGTCGCAGTCCTCGAGCAGGTCCAGGCAGCGGGCGTATTCGTCGGTCTCGCCGATGGCCCGGGCGGCGCGGGCCAGGGCGCCGACGCTGCGCAGGAATCCGCGGTTGGGCTCGTGGCTCCACGGCACCGGGCCGAAACCCTTCCAGCCGTTACGACGCAACAGGTCCAGGCCGCGGTGGTAGCCGGTGCGGGCGAAGGCGTAGGCGGCGATGACATCGGCGTCCACCGCGTCCGACCCGGTGGCCTCGGAGCGAGCGAGCGCGGCCTCGGCCAGATGGGCCCAGGCGATGGAGGCCGTCGGGTGCGCGGCGGCGACCTGAACCGGATCCTGTTTCTCGAGCAGTGCGGACTCCGCCTCCACATTTTCGGGCAGAAGTACCGGCTGCGGTCCGAGCAGATCACCGAAGGACGTCATGGCACACCATCCTATGGCAGCCGCAATCTGCACCGCTGTCCGAAATGCTCGTTAGGCTTGCTTGGACCGAAACCGATCCCCCGAACGAAGGGTAGCGCGTGTCCGACCCGACAGACGATAAGAAGCCGCAGCCGGACTCCCCCGGCGCCGAGCAACGTCCGTCGTCCGGCGCGCCGGGATCCGGCCCTGCCGCGCGTAATCAGTTCCTGTCCCGCGACCAACTCCCCGGCCGCGGACCGGCCGACCCCACCCGCCGCGACCAGGGCGGACCGCAACCGCGCCCGGCCGCGTCCGGCGGTCCGGCGCAGCGCGGACCCGTGGGCCGCCCGCCCGCGGGCGGACCTCCGCCCGAGCGTGCCACCGGCGGATCGAAACCCGGTGCGGGGCAACCGGACTCACCGTCGTCTGCCCAGCGTCCGGCGAACGCGGGCGCCCGGCCGGGTAACGCCGCCACGCCGGGTGCAGAACGTCCGGGAAGCGCACCGAGACCACCGGCCCCCTGCCGACCCGGCGGCAGCCTTACCCCGCCCGGAGCACCCCGTCCGGGAGGACCGGCCCAGACACCGGGCCCACCCGGGCCGAGTGGGCCTGGCCCGGCACCCAGCGCACCTCGTCCGGGCGGACCGACCCCGACACCCGGCACACCCCGACCGGGCGACGGACCGACCCCGGCGTCGGGCGCATCCCGGCAGAATGGCGGGCCCGCCCCGAGATCCAGCGCACCCCGCCCGGGCGGACCAACACAGACACCCGGCACACCCCGACCGGACGACGGACCGTCGGGCGGATTCCGCCCGGGCGGCGGGCCTGCCTCGCCACCGAGCGCGCCCCGGCCCGGCAACGGCCCGACGCCACCACCCGGGGCAGCGCGTCCGGGTGGTGGGTCCGCATCCGACCAGGGACCGACGAGGAATTTCGCGGGTGGCCCGACGAGGTCACCCGGCCCCGGCAACGGACCCACCCCGCCGCAAACAGCGGGTCCGGGCGGCGAGCGAACCACGCGGTTCGTAGGTGATCCAGCCGGACAGGCGCCTTCGGGCCCCACGGCACGTCCGGGTGACGGACGCACGCCCGACGCCCCCGGCAGCGCGCGCCCGCCACAGCAGCCCGGCGGTGAGCGGACCGCGCAGTCGGCGGCCGGATCGACGTCTCCGGGGGCGGCGTCCGCGGGCGAGGGACCGACCGGGAAATTCGCGGGCTGGCCCGACCGGTCGAGGACTTCCGGCGAAGCGCCGGGCTCGAATCCGCCATCGGCACGCCCCGGCGGCGGGCCCGGCCCGGAGGCGCAGACAGCGAAGTTCGGCGCGTCGTCTCCCGGCGGCCGCGACTCGCGTTCCGCGGCACCGGGCAATCAACGTCCCGGGAGCGGACCGGTCGCGGGTTGGCTCGGAAGCCGACCGGCCCAGGGCGCGCCGGCACCGGCGAACCCCCCGGGCGGTACGGCGTCCGGTGACAGCTCCGGCGGGCGCACACCACCGCCCACCAACCCGGCCCGGCCGGGGCCGGGCCTGTTCGGCGCGTTGCGCTCCTCCCGAGACCTGAACCCGCCGGGCCGATCCGGCCCTGGCAACCCGGCCTCCGCAGGCGACCCCGCCCGGAACACGCCCGCGAATCCGCCGGGGCGCCCCGGCGCCGAAACGCCCGGAACCGCACGGCCGAGCGACTCCGCGCAGCGGCCGCCCGCGTCGGCCGATTCGACTGCGCGCTCCGGTACGGGTGCGCCTGCCGGATCGCGGCCCGGCAACGAAACCGCCGACACCACGCGATTCGGCAACGGCCCGGCACAGCGGCCACCCGCCGGTTCGACGGCACGATCCGGCGCGGAGACAGCCGCCGGATCACGCCCCGGGGGGCCTGGTCGAGACACGCCCGCCGACCAGACCACACGGCTCGGCGCAGAACCTGCCGGGAACTCGCGCCCCGGAGCACAACGGCCGTCCGAGTCGGCGGGCTCGTCAGACCGGTCCGGCGCCGAGGCGCGCACTGGGTCGCGACCCGGCGGACCGGCGCAGCGACCGCCCGCAACGGCGGATTCCACAATGCGGTCCGGCGGCGCATCCGGGAGCGCACGGCCCGGCGGCGGGCCGGCGCAGCGGCCCGCGTCCGCCGACCCGGATCGCGAGGCGAACACAACTATCGGACCGCGATTCGGCGGGAACGGTGAGGGGGTTGTGATGAATGCGAACGAACGGCCCGGGGACAACGCGTCCGGGAGGCAACGGCCCGGCGGCGGAGCGCCGGGAGGTGCGGGACAGGCACGCGCCGGCGGCGGAGGGTCGGCGGCAGCCGATTCCGGCAGCAGATCCGGCCAGGGCGCAGCCGGGAATACGGGGCGGCCCGAGGCCGAGTCGTCGCGCCCGGACAACGGGCCGGCGAAGGAGAAGCCGGCCGACAATTCCGCGGCCCGGCCGAAGCCCGGGACGTCCGCGCCGAGCCCCAGCGACGGGCCGACCCGGATGATCCCCACACCGGCGAATCCAGCGGCTCGCCCCGGCGCAGGGACGCCCGCGGACTCAGCGGCTCGCCCCGGTTCGCGAACACCCGAGAACCCGGCGCGCCCCGGAGCGGGGACGCCCACAAGTCCAGCACCCCGACCCGGCTCAGGCACACCGGCGAATCCTGAAGCACGACCGGGTCCGGAAGCACCCCAGAACGGTGGCACGCGACCCGGGACAACCCGGTCCGGCTCGGCGACACCCAACAACCCCGCAACGCACCCAAGCTCGGGCACGCCCGCCAATCCTGAACCACGACCAGGCTCGGAAGCACCCCAGAACGGTGGCACGCGGCCCGGGACAACCCGGTCCGGCTCGGCGGCACCCGCCAACCCCGCAGCGCGACCCGGCTCGAGCACACCCGCGAATCCTGGCGCGCGACCTGGACCACAACCGGAGGCAGCCCGGTCCGGCTCGGCAGCACCGGCGAATTCGGCGGCCGGAGCCGACCCGAGGACGTCCGCGAATCCGGCAGCCCCGCCCGGCTCGGGCGCAGCTGCGGGGTCTGGCGGACCCGCGAATCCGGCGGCGCGACCAGGCGGTGCGTCGGCGGTGCCACGGCCCGTCGGTGTTACGCCCGCGAAGCAGCCGGGCGGACCGGGTTCGGGCACACCGGCGGTATCTCTGCCGGGTGCGGCCGCCGGATCGGCGAAGGGGCCGGGTGCGTCGGAGCAGTCCGACGCCGCCACCCAGGCGATCGGCAAGGGCGGTGCGGCGAAGCCGACCGGCAATCCCGATTCCGATGCGCGAGAGACGGATTCGAAGCAGCCGGGCACACCGGGCGACAGCGGGAAGACCACGGTCATCTCCAAGTCGGATTTGCCGCGCGGAAAGGCTTCCGGCACAGCGAAATCCGAGTCGGCGAAGAACGACGAGCAGCGGGCGAAGCCGATCGACCCGAAAACCGTTGTCATTCCGATGGTCCCGGATACCTCCGACGCGAACACGACCGTACTTCCGGTCCAGCGTCAGGGCGAGCAGGCCACCGAGAAGATGCGGCTCGACCACGAATTCGGTGCCGCGCAAGGAACTTTGCGCCTGCCGGACCCCGCCGCGGCGAGCGCTCCCTCACCGGCCGACGCGCGCCCCACCGTCCCGGAACAGCCCCGGCCGCCGCAGGCCCCCATCGCCACTCCGCAGCGGATCCCCGGCGCACCGGACGAATCGGCGGGCGCGCCGAAGCGCGGCCGGCGGGGCCTGCTGATCGCGGGTGCGGCGGTCGTGTTGATCGTGGTGGTGATCGGCGTGATCATCGCCGTGGTCGGCGGCGGTGACAATTCGCCCGAGGCCAAGGTCTCCGCGGCCATCACCAGCTACACCAACGCGCTCCAGTCGGGCAGCCTGACCGATCTGCAGGCCGCGACCTGCGGTGCGCAGAACGATTTCTACAAGAGCATGGCCAAATCGCCCGACCAGTACGCGAGTGTGCACAAGCTCGCGGTCGAGCAGCGCAAGATTCCCAAGGTCGACGGCGTGAGTTCGGTCCAGATCACCGGCGACAAGGCGGTGGCGCAGGCCAACGTCTACACCGACGCCGATCCGACGCGCGCCTCGCGCACCTTCGACCTGCAGAACACCGCCGACGGCTGGAAGGTGTGTGATCTGCCGAACGCCGCGCAGTGAAGTCGCAGCCCGCAACCACGGCGTGACCAGGCGGTCCGCCGTGGGCTGTGACGCTTTCGCGTCGCCGGGCGATACCTCTCACAGACATCTGGTCGCCAGTCCGGCTCATCTGTAGAGTGGCCGAGTTGTCCGGTCGCGTCCGCCTTCGGGTGCGGCCCGCGCGTTCTCGCGCCGTACATGCGTTCTACAAAGTAAATACACACAGGGGAGCACAGGGATATGCCGCAGCTGGCACCCGAAACGTCGGCAACCACGGCACTGATCGGTCAGCACTTCCGGGTTCGCGATCACTACGATATCGGCCGCGAAAAGGTCCGGGAGTTCGCCCGCGCGGTTCAGAACAACCACCCGGCGCACCGGTTCGAGGACGAGGCGGCCAAACTCGGCTACCAGAACGTCCTCGCGCCGCCGACCTTCGCCGCCGTCATCGGCATGACGATCACACAGGCGCTGCTGGATTCGGCGCTCGCACAGTACGATCTGTCCCAAATCCTGCAGACGGACCAGCTTTTCGAGATTCACCGCCCGATCCTGGCGGGCCACCGCACGACCAGTCAGGCGAAGATCGAATCGATCCGCCAGGTGCGCGGCAACGACTTCGTCACCGTGCGGGCCACCGTGATCGACGAGGACGGCCAGGTCGCCGTCGTCGCGACGGTGACGATCGTGGCGCGGTTGGGACAGGAGGTCGATCCCGATATCGTCCGGCTGGTCGAGGGCCTGGTGATGCAGCGCCGCGAGCCCACCGACGCCGACGCCGACGTGCTCATCCCGATCACCGAGGAACAGGCCGTCACCCTGCCGACGCTGGCCCAGTCGCGCGAGAACACCGAAGTGCACACGATCCCCCGGTTCGAGGAGCTGTCGGTCGGTGATGAGCTGCCGCTCGGGCGGATGCAGCTCACCCGCGGCGATCTGGTGAACTACGCCGGCGTCGCCGGGGACCCGAACCCGATCCACTTCAGCGACCGCGCCGCCGAACTCGCCGGTCTGCCCACCGTCGTCGCGCACGGCCTGCTCACCATGGGCCTGGGCGCGGAATATCTGAGCGCATGGCTGGGCGACCCGACCGCAATCGAGTCGTACAGCGTCCGCTTCGCCGCCCTGGTTCCGGTCGAGGCCACCGCCCCGGCCGAGATCGAATTCACCGCCAAGGTCAAATCCCTGGACCCCGAACGTCGCACGGCCACCCTGCTGCTCTCGGGCGCCTCCGCCGGAAAGAAACTCTTCGGCCGGGCCATCGCCCAGGTCCGATTGAGCTAGGAAAGCAGCCGGGCGTGCATCAGGTAGACGTTGTAGTCGCTCCAGGTGCTGATGGTGAAGTACAGGTCCGAACCGGTGGACCAGGGGTGGATGAAGCCGCCGTACAGTTCCGGATAACTCGAGACCCCGACCGTCGGTGCGCTCTCGGACCAGATGCCCTGGGGTGAATTCGCTTCGCGCAGAACGATTGCGCCCTTCGCGGTGTCCAGATAGCTCATCTGCCAGACGTTTCGGGCGGCGTCGTAGCGCACCGACAGCTCACCGGCAGGGCCCTGGACTATCGGTGTGGCGGAACCGGATCCGCCCACCGGCGTCCACGAACCCTCGTGCCAGTACTGGTACGCGGAAGTGTTGAGCACCTCGGATTTACGCACCCTGGCCAATCCCACCGACCCCAGCCGGGTATTGGGCGTACCGAACATGTAGACGTAGTCGCCCTGCGGAACCATCGCCGCCACTTGGAAATTCGCCAGCCCGAAGATGTCGTCCCAGTGTGCGTAGGGATCCTTGGTCCAGGTCGCGCCGTGATCGTCGGAGTAGGCGATCCCGCCGTAGTTGGTGAAGAACGTGCCCGGCGCGCTGTTCCAGGTGCGAATCGACATGTAGCTCAGGTACTGTCGCGATCCGATCGCGAAACCCGAGGTCGGGATGGTGGTGATCTCGATGTTGTCCTTCTTGCGGCTGTCCAGCACCTCGGCGGCGTGGCACCGGTCGTCGGTCACCATGCGGTCGAAGATCACACCGTGGCTCAGATCGCGATTCCTGCTGAACGCCAGCACATTACTGCGCCAGTCCTGTCCCATGCCGCCGGGCGGATGGAAGCCCACGCCGACGGTGTCGCCGAAGGCCATGGCGACCTCACCGGGCGCGCTCTCCCACGAGATCCCCAGATCGGTGCCGTACACCTGCCAGCGTTTATCGGTCCGGTTCACCGAGTTCGCGCCGGTCTCCGCAGCCACCTCGGTGACCTGGCCGATCCGCGGCGCGGCGCGCACCGGCGATTGCGGTCCGGCTTCGGTCGGCGGATGCTGCTGGACGGGCGGCGGCGGGCCGGAGTGCGGCGAAGGCCCCGGCGGCAGGGCGAGATAGAAAGGCTTGGGATTCAACAGCACATCGGGCAGGCCGAGGCGCTGCAACAGCCCCGGCGGCGGTGCGGGCGTATCGGTCAGATCCGGGCACGGATCGGTGCACGGGTCGGCGGGCAACGTCATCGTGGTGCGCTTCACCGGCGCCGACGGCGGCGGACCCGAATCCACGGTGACCACCGGGTAGGGCACCGGAACCTCGAGGGTCTTGGGCACCAGCGAGGCGTGCGCCGGCACCGGATCGGTTGCACACGGCCCGATCCCGGGCACCGGAACCGGTTCCGCGTGCACCACGGGCGGTACGCCCAGCACTCCGACGACAACCGTCCCGACGGCAGCAAACAGCCGCATACCCATGGTCCAAACCCCTCTTGCGCGTCGTCGCCCGGACCAGACCTTACTGTGTTTTCGGCCTCCGCTTGGCCCCGGCGGGAGTTGATGTTGCTCGCGGTGGGCGGAACTCGGCGCCCTCGGGTGATCGCCGGTATCGGAGAAACCGGCCTAGAGTTGAGTCGAAGCCCTTGTCCGATAGCCGCGTTCAGGATTGCCGCCATGAAGATCCCAGCATTTCGCCGCACGATTCCCGTCGTGGCCGCAGCCGCGCTGCTCGGCCTGGCCGCACCCGCCGCGGCCCTGGCCGCACCGGGGTCGGGGGCCGGTACCGGCGGCGCGAGTGCCGGTGGCAGCGGATTCACCGTGAACGATCAGGGCACGATCAGCTCGCCGCAGAACAACTCCGACGATCGGAACACCCCGGTCTGGTATCCGAACTGCGCCGCGGTGCGCGCGGCGGGCAAGGCGCCGCTGTACTCCTCGCAGCCCGGATACAGCGCACTGCTCGACCCGAAGGGCACCGGCGTGGCCTGCGGACCCGGCAGCACCACTCCCTGAGCTACTGCGCGACCGGGGCGAGCGCCGCGGTCGGCGGCGCCTCCGAGGATCCCTCGAACCGCAGGATCGTCGCCCCGATCCGCACGGTATCGCCGTCGGCGAGCACCGAACCGCTCTCGATCGGCTCCTCGTTGATGTAGATGCCGTTGGCCGAGTGCAGATCCTTGATCAGCAGACCGGCCCGGCTCGGCAGGATGTGCGCGTGGTACCGGCTGACCTTCGGGTCGTCCAGGACCAGGTCGTTGTCGGTCATGCGGCCGATCTTCAAGCCGCCCTTGGGAATCGGGACCGCCCGTCCGTCGGGGAGTCGCAGCTGTCCGGACCGCGCCCACCGCGGCGTCTCGGTGACCGTCTCGGTCATCGCCTGCGCCATCCGCTCGACCTCGGCGATCGCGGCGGTGTTCAGCGGTTCCTGCCGCAGCACCCGCTGCTCCAGCTCGCTCAGCGCCGGACCCGGATCGATTCCCAGCTCGTCGGCCAGCACCGTGCGGACCCGGCGGCACGCCTCCAGCGCGTCGGCCTGCCGCCCGGACAGGTACAGCGCGGTGATCAGCTGCACCCACAGCGGTTCGCGCAGCGGATGCTCCCCGGTCATCGCGACCAGTTCGCCGACGACGGAAGCTGCTCGGCCACAAGCGATTTCGGCGTCGATCCGGGCCGAGGCGACCAGTAGCCGCTCCTCGTCCATGGCGGTGGCGAAACTTTCGGCGAAGTGCAGGCCGGACAGATCGTCCAGCGCCTTACCGCTCCACTCGGCCAAGGCGGCGGCGAACGATTCCGACGCCCGGCGATGATCACCGGCCGCGGCCGCCTCCGAACCGGACCGGCGCGCGGCGTCGAAGCGACCCAGATCGCAACCGTCGTCCGGAATCTCGAGTCGATAGCCCGCCGATTCGGTGCGCAGCACCGCCGCCGGGTCCAGGCCCGAATTGCGCAGTGTCTTGCGGATATTCGAGACGAACACCTGCAGACTCGCCTGATAGGAGTCCGGTGGTTCCTCGTTCCAGACGATATCGGCCAGCGCCTGCGAGGACACCGCGCGCCGCCGATTCACCGTCAGCGCGGCCAGCAATGCCCGCGGTTTGGGCCCGCCCACGGCGACGGGCGCACCATCGATCATCAATCGAACGGGCCCGAGAACCCGAACATCCAAGCTGTGTGACACTTTCTACCCCGCCTAGCCGCTAGGACGGCGCCGCCCCGTCGGAGTCACGGTACACCCGCGCCCCGACGGCCCTGCGCAACAACTGCTCTCGCAATTCACCTGGGCATCCGCATGGGCACACCCGAGACCGGACCACGCTCCCACCTGTCACCCGGAAACGCGAGCCCGGCCGCACCCACCGACCCGATCCGCACCCGACAACCGATCTCGTCACGCACATGGGTAACTCCGCGGGCACCCAGCGACACGCTGAAGTCCCGGGGAGGCGGAGGGGCGTCCCGGGAAGGCGGGGAAGCACAACTACTTCGCGCTGACGGACTTGCCCGCGGACCTCAGGTCGTTGCAGGCCTCCACGACGCGCTCGGCCATCGAGGTCTCGGCCTTCTTCAGGTAGCTGCGCGGGTCGTAGGTCTTCTTGTTGCCGACCTCGCCGTCGATCTTCAGCACACCGTCGTAGTTGGCGAACATGTGACCCGCGATCGGGCGGGTGAACGCGTACTGGGTGTCGGTGTCGACGTTCATCTTCACCACGCCGTACTTCAGCGAATCGTCGATCTCGGACTTCAGCGAGCCCGAACCGCCGTGGAAGACGAAGTCGAACGGCTTGGCGCCGTCGGACAGGCCCAGCTTGGCCGAGGCGACCCGCTGGCCCTCGGCGAGCACCTCGGGCTTGAGCACCACGTTGCCCGGCTTGTAGACGCCGTGCACGTTGCCGAACGTCGCGGCGAGCAGGTACTTGCCGTTCTCGCCGGCACCCAGCGCGTCGATCGTCTTCACGAAGTCTTCCGAGGAGGTGTAGAGCTTCTCGTTGATCTCGGCCTCGACACCGTCCTCCTCACCGCCGACGACGCCGATCTCGACCTCGAGGATGATGTTCGCCGCGGCGGCCTGCTTGAGCAGTTCCTTGGCGATCTCGAGGTTCTCGTCGATCGGGATGGCCGAACCGTCCCACATGTGCGACTGGAACAGCGGGTGCTGCCCGGCCTTCACCCGCTCGGAGGAGATGGCCAGCAGCGGCCGGACGAAGCCGTCCAGCTTGTCCTTGGGGCAGTGGTCGGTGTGCAGCGCGATGGTCACGTCGTACTTCGCCGCGATCACGTGCGCGAACTCCGCCAGTGCGACCGCGCCGGTGACCATATCCTTCACACCCTGACCGGAACCGAATTCGGCTCCGCCGGTGGAGAACTGGATGATGCCGTCACTGCCGGCCTCGGCGAAACCGCGGATCGCTGCGTTGATCGTCTCCGACGACGTGCAGTTGATCGCGGGGAATGCGAAGGAGTTCTCTTTGGCCCGACCGAGCATCTCGGCGTAGACCTCCGGAGTCGCGATGGGCACTGCAGTGACCTCCGTGGTGTGAAGAAACAGATCTGTCCTCTACTACCCTAGGGTGCCGGGTCACCACACCGGAAGGTGGTACCGCCGTGCGCGCGGCGAGCCCGGGCCGTGGACCACCGCAAATTCGGCACGGCTCGGTGTGATAGCGACAGGGCCGGTACTGTGGGGGCCGTGACCGCGCTGGCCATTACCGACGTTCTCGCGAGCAGCTCCGGAATAAAGGGGCTGCTCGATCCCGTGCACCTGCTCACGGAAACCCCGCTGAAGAATGCGGTGCTCCCGGCCATCATGGTCATCGTCTTCATCGAAACGGGCCTGTTGTTCCCGGTCCTGCCCGGCGACTCGCTGCTGTTCACGGGCGGGATGCTGGCGGTGCACGATCCGCATCCGGTATCGATCTGGGTGCTGGTGCCCGCCGTCGCGCTCACCGCCATCGCGGGCGATCAGTGTGCCTACTGGATCGGGCGGGCGATCGGCCCGGCGCTGTTCCACAAGCAGGACAGTCGCTTCTTCAAACAGCGCTACGTCACCGAGACGCACGCGTTCTTCGAGAAGTACGGGCCCAAGACGATCATCCTGGGCCGGTTCGTGCCGATCGTGCGCACCTTCATGCCGGTACTGGCGGGCGTGTCCCGGATGGACTACCGCAAGTTCCTGACCTTCGACATCGTCGGCGGTATCGCGTGGGGCGGCGGCGTCACGATTCTGGGCGCGCTGCTGGGCAACGTGTCGTTCATCCGCAACCACATCGAGGCGATCTTCATCCTGATCGTCGTCGTCTCGATCCTGCCGGGCATCATCTCGGTCGCCAAGAAGCTCCGCAACCACGAGCCCGTGCTCGCCGAGACCGAACCCGACGCTGTTCCGACGAACGAATCCTTGCGCTGACACATTGCCGAACACCCCGCTCACCCTCGCACTCGGCGGTATGGAACCGCTGGATTCCGCCGGGCCGCTGCTGGTTTGGACCGTCGTACTGATCTTCGTATTCCTCGAATGCGCCCTGATCATCGGCCTGTTCCTGCCCGGTGACTCGATGCTGCTCACCGCCGGAATCGTGCTCGCCTCGCACGAGACCGGCAGCACTCAGGTGTGGGGGCTGGCGGTGGGCACGATGATCGCCGCGATCGCGGGCAATCAGGTGGGGTACGTCATCGGGCACCGCACCGGGCATCGGCTGGTGGCCCGCCGCGACGGGCGCTACATCAATACCCGCAATCTCACCCGGGTCACCGAGATGTTGCAACGGCACGGTTTCCTGGCGGTGCTGGTGGCGCGCTGGATTCCCTGGGTGCGCACGCTGTGCCCGCTGGTGGCCGGCGCCGCGCGGATGGATCACCGCCGCTACACCATCGCCAGCACGGTCGGCGCGATCATCTGGGCGCCGGTGCTGCTGCTGATCGGCTTCTACGCGGGCGGATTCCTGGGCAGGGTGTCCTGGCTCATGCCGACGGTGATCGGGACCCTGGTCGCCTGCCTGATCATCGGGACCGCGCTGGGCATCCGGCAGTATCGGGTGGAGATGGCCCGGCCGGCGGAGGAATTCGACCTCGATCGGCCCGAAACCGTATGCGTCGAGGGTGAGAGCCGCTGAGCATCCGGGCGCTTCAGAGTCCGGCGGCGGTCACCGTGTGCGCGGCCTCCATCAGCATCCAGCCCGACAGCTGCACCGACAGGTCCCGTTCCGGGATGCGCGAGGGTGTGACCGATCCGTTCGAGGTGAACTTCGCCGCGCCCGCGGTGCCGACGGGCAGTTGCGCCGGATCGGTCCAGACGTCGCCGAACAGCGGCTCACCCTCCACTTCGAGGCGATGATCCCAGGCCGCGCGGGCCGAGGCGGTCACGATCGAGGCGGCCTGCCGCCGGATCTGCGCCCGATCGGCGTCCTCGCCGGGCAGCAGTAAGGCCACCAGTGCCAGATAGCGCACCAGAATTCCGTTGAACAGCCCGCCGTCGCCGCCGCTGCCGCCGGTGACGACGCCGTGGTCGGTCATCTGCTCCGCGACTGCGGCCAGCAGCCGGCGCACCCGGTCCACGTGCACGGATTCGCCTGTGTGCAAAGCCAATTCGGTTTCCAGCCCGAGGACGACGCCCTGGCAGTAGGTGAAGACGTTGCGCTCCACCCGTTCCGAGGGCAGGTGCACGCCGTCCAGGATCAGGCCGGTCTCGTCGTCCCGCAGATTCGCCTCCAGCCAGTCGGCGATCTCCGCCGCCCGGGTGTAGCGGCCGAACCGGGCCAGGGCGATGCCGGCCGGACCGTTGGCCGGGGCGTTGTAGTAATCCGCGCCCTTGCGCCACGGGAGCGCGCCGATCCGCGGCTGCCAGCCGGTGGTCAGCGCCTTCTCCAGCGCGACGAGCCCGCTGCGCACATCGGTGACGCCGCGGATGTGCTCCGCGCGCTGCAGCGCCAGCGCCAGCCAGGCCATATCGTCGTAGTAGTTGTTCGTCCAGCCGGTGATGTTGCGCAGCCGGTGCCCGCGGGCCAGGGCCGCGACGCGGCGCACCCGGGCCGCGGTGGGCTCGCGGTTGGCGGCGTCGACCGCGCAGTCGATCAGATGCGCCTGCCACCAGTAGTTCCAGGTCAGGAACAGGCGCTCGCGCGGCAACGCGGGCCAGCCGACGACACCGAGTTCGGTTCCCGGAATGCCCCACAACCGGTGCAGATCGCGCGACACGATCGCGGACTCGGCCAGATCGGCCCGGCGAGACCATTCCGCGGCCGTCGGCTCGGCCGCCGCACCGGAGGCGCCCCGGATGCGCGGAGGTGTGGGCACATCGTCGCTGGACGCACTCATGCGATACATGTTGCCAGCCGGACGCCGTTTTTCGCGCCCGATTTGTTACCCAACCGTCTCGTATCCGCGATCGGCGCGCGGGTCACCAGGCCCGGGTCAGATCGGCGTGCTGGGCGACCCAGGTGTGCATGGCGATTCCGGCCGCGACCCCGGCGTTGATACTGCGGGTGGAGCCGAACTGGGCGATCGAGACGGTCATGGCCGCGGCGGACTTCGCCTGATCGGTGACCCCGGGCCCCTCCTGCCCGAACAGCAGCAGACAGTTGCGCGGGAGTCGCACCGTCTCCAGCGGGACCGCGCCGGGAACGTTGTCGACCGCGACCACCACCAGGCCGGCGCGTTCGGCGTATGCCAGCAGTTCGGGGATATCGGCGTGATGTTCGATGTGCTGATACCGATCGGTCACCATCGCACCCCGGCGATTCCAGCGCCGCCGCCCGACGATGTGCACCGCCGCCGCGGCGAACGCGTTGGCCGTGCGGACCACGGTGCCGATATTCGCGTCGTGCCCGAAATTCTCGATGGCGACATGGAATTCGTGCCTGCGCCGATCGATATCGGCGACGATCGCCTCCCGCGTCCAGTACCGGTACGCGTCCACGACGTTGCGCCGGTCCCCCTCGGCCAGCAACTCCGGATCCAGGCGGGCGTCCTGCGGCGGCTCGGTGCCGAACTCCCGCGCCCACGGCCCGACCCCGTGCGGATGCTCACCCCATTCGGTCGGCCCGGGGAGTTCCTGCTCGCCGGGGGCCTCGCCCGCACTCACGACGCCGACCGCACGCTGGTGGAAAACACCGATGGATGATCACACACGCCGGAAAACCTCAACGCGCCCGGTCCGCGATTCCCCGGCGGCCGCACCGGTGCGGCCGGGTGCGCCCACATTTCCTGCGCGGGATGGTACGGGAGCACTACCCTGGAAGATGGCGGTGGAGGTGGGTCGTGAACCACTCTCGGATACTTCGCGCGGTGCTCGGTGTGACCGCCGGGTACATCGTTCTTCTCTGTCTGTGGCTGGGGTGGGTGGTGCATCGCACGCCGCCTGGGACGGTGGCATTTCAGATGGTGGCGCTGGTGGGGATGTTCGGCTCCTGCGTCGGCCTGGGAATGCTCTACGCGCAGCGCCCCTCGCACAGTGACCGGAAGCTGTTGCGGCACGGGCTGGAAGGCTGGGCGGTGATCGAGGCGGTCCATCCGCTCGCGCACACCGACCATCACACCGAACTCACCGAGCTGGATCTCGAACTGAACGTGCCGGGATCGGAAACCTACCGCGGCACCATCGTTTTCGACGTCGCGCCGATCGACCGGCCGCGGATCGCGGTCGGCGAGACGATCTCGATCCGCGTCGACCCGGCGGACCGGGACCGAATCATCCTGTGCCTGTGAGCTTCACGCCCCCGCGACCGTGCGCGAACCGGCCGCTCGCCGGTGGACCCGGGAATCGGCCAGCAGCAACTGCGCCGCGGCATAGGTCCCCAGGATGACGCCCTCGCTGATCCGCCGAGCGCGCGAGGTGCGAGCGAACAGGCGGCGCAGCACGATCAGCCCGTCCGAGAGTGTGAACAGCAGCGCGCCCACGCCCAGCCGACTGCGCGGATCGGACGACGGAAGTGTCATCCCCGCAACGGTTTTCACGCCCGGAGCCAGTCCGGGATCCGAGGCGAGCACCGCGGCCGTGCCGAGCGTCGCACCGTAGGCGCTCAACGGAATCGCGATCCCGGCCGCCCGGACCCGCAGCAGCGCACCGGCTCCCGCCCAGGCCGCGATCCGGGGCAGCGCCACCGCGATGCGCGGCCGCGCGCCGCGGCGCCACCACAACGCCGAATATCCCGTCTGCATCACCGCGAACGCGCTCGCGCCCGCGACCAGGCGGCGATCGTCGTCCGGATCGATCAGCAGCACATCGCCCACCGTCGCGGCGGCCAGCGAGCCGAGCAGCAATCGCCGATCGGCCGGCGCGAGCGCATCGCCCGCGCGCACGGCGTCGGCGGCCAGCAGCGGCATCATCACGGGCTTGCCGATCCACTGCAACCGGTCGCGCCCGGTGACCGCACCGGCCACGGTCAGCGCGGCCGCGGCCAGGTAGGCCACCCGGAACGGCCGCATCACAAGCTCGGCTCACGCGGCGCGGGCGGCAGCCGGACCACCTGAGCGGCACAGCTCGAGCCGCCGCCGAAACCGGGCGGCAGGGCCGGCCGACCACCCTTGGCCCGGCCGCTGACCGACATCTCCTCCATGGCCGGCGGAATCGACGCCGCCGAGGTGTTGCCGGTGCGCTCGTAGATCCATTCCGGGGTGGAGTCGAGCATCCTGCACACCTCGGCATTGCCGACTATCCGGGTGGGCCGGTGAGCGCCGATGCGCAGCATCGCGACGTTCTGACGCCCTTCGTACACCGCAATGCTCACCACAGGCGACTCACACGACCCTTCAACCACGCTGTTCAACCGGAGACCCGCGTCAAGATTAACGCAGTGCCAACAGCGCCGGATGTGCCCGTCAGCCCAGGGCGAGATCCTTCAGGCCGAGGATCGAGCGGTATTCCAGCCCCTCCGCGGCGATCACCTGATCGGCCCCGGTCTCCCGGTCCACCACGGTCGCCACGCCGACCACCGTCGCCCCGGCCTCGCGCAGCGCGCGCACCGCGGTCAGCGGGGAATTGCCGGTCGTAGTGGTGTCCTCCACGACGAGTACCCGCTTACCGGTGATGTCCGGTCCCTCGATCTGCCGCTGCATGCCGTGCGTCTTGGCGGCTTTGCGCACCACGAAGGCGTCCACCGGACGTCCGGGCGCGTGCATCACCGCCACGGCCACCGGATCGGCGCCCATGGTGAGCCCGCCGACCGCATCGAACTCCCAGTCGGATACCAACTCGCGCAACAACTTTCCGATCAGCGGCGCGGCCTGGTGGTGTAGCGTCGCGCGCCGCAGGTCGACGTAGTAGTCGGCCTCCTTGCCCGAAGACAGGGTGACCCGGCCGTGCACGACGGCCAGTTCCCGTACCAACTCGGCCAGTCTGTCCCGGTCGGTGGTCGATTCGATCATGTTGTGTGCCGTGTCCTTTCTCGTCGACCGGCCGCTGCGGGCCTGGCCGCTCAAGTCCTACCGCGTGCGTTGAACAGGGTCCGGCTGGCGCGGACCAGCAGGGAGCGCGGGATCATCCCGGCCACCGTGGTCAGCACCTTGTACTGGGCGCCGGGCACGCTGACCACCTGGTTCGATTCCAGATCACGCAGTGAACCCGCCACAACCTGCTCGACATCGAGCCACATCGGCTTCGGCAGCGAAGACATATCGATACCGGCCCGATCGTGGAATTCGGTGTGGACGAATCCGGGGCACAGCGCCTGCACTCGAACTCCCGTTCCTGCGAGTCCGCCCGCTAGCCCTTCGCACAAGGATACGACGTAGGCCTTGGACGCCGAATACGTCGACCCGCGTCCGGGGATCAGGCCCGCGACGCTGGCGAGGTTCACGATCGCTCCCTTCGCGGCGGCGATCATCGGCGGCAGCGCCGCGCGGGTCAGTTGCATGACCGCGGTCACGTTCACGTCCAGTTGCGCCTGCAGCTGCGCCGGGTCGTTGGTCCAGAACTCGCCGGAGATGCCCAGGCCCGCACTGTTCACCAGGAACTCGACGCCCTCGGCCAGCCGTGCGGCGACCCGCTCGCGGTCTGCGGCGACCGCCAGATCCGCGCGCAGTATCTCGGAACCGGTGTCGAAACGCCTGCTCAGCTCGTCACCCAGGGCGCGAAGGCGCTGCTCGTCGCGGGCGACCAGCACCAAGTCGTAGCCGAGCGAGGCCAGGCGCGTCGCGTAGGCGTGCCCGATTCCGGACGTCGGGCCGGTGACCACGGCGACGGGCCTGCTCGCGCCGGGTAGGCGAGCGGCGGGTGTTTCGGTCATGACTTCATCATCGCGCACCCGTGCGGATCACCGTGCACCCGCGGTCCGCACGCGGCGTGCTCAGCGCGGCGCGGGACCCTGATACGGCCGGAAACCGGGATGGAACGGGCCGCCCGGCCGGTCGCTCTCCTCGGCCTCGGGCAGATCCTCGGCCGAGTCCTCGGCGAATTCGGGTTCCTCGGGCTCGTGCTCCTCGTCCTCGGGCCACTTCTCCTCGGCCGGGGGCCAGTTGCGGCGCACCCGGGTGCGTGGGGCGGGCACCCCGGACAATGCCGGACGGCGGTGGGGCGGTTCGGATTCCCCGGCGATGTCGTTGACCAGCGGGGCGTACCCGTCCCCGGCGCCCTCGGCCGGGATCTCGTAATCGCGTCGCTCGGAATCGAATTCGTCGAACTTCGCGGACGGGTGCGCGCGCTCGTCCGGGTCCTCGGGGTCGTAGGCGCGCTCGTCGTAGCGGCGGTCCACATCGGAACGTTCGGCGTACCTGCGCTCGTCGTCGTAGCGACGGTCCTGCTGGTAATCGCCGTAACCGCGTGCGCCCGAACGATCCTCGTCGTAATCCGGATCGTCCTCGGCGCGGGTGCGCGGACGCGGGCGCCCCGGATCGTGCGCGTCCGGATCGCCGGACTCGCCGCCACCGGCCACCGGCGGCAGCACGTGCAGCAGGCCGGACAGGCGCAGCACCGCGTCGATCGCCCCCTCCCATTCGCGCGAGGACAGGCCCACGGGCAGCACGCCCAGCGTCCAGTTGCCCTCGCTCCACAGCTGTTGCACGCTGCCGGAGAGGGTTTCGATGAAGGCGACCATGCGCTGATCCACCGCGTGCCGGGCGATGTCCGGATTCGTCGCGAACACCACCCGGTCGCCGATCGCGCCGAGCAGTTCCAGATCCGCGTCCTTGGGCGGGGCGGCGGTCTTCAGGCGCAGGTCGATATCGATATCGGAGCCGATCTGCCGGCGCACGGCGACCAGCGTCGCGGCATCCTCCAGATCGAACAGAACGAACTTCTCGCCCTTGCGGTTACCCGAGACCACATCGACCGCGGACAGGTACCCCAGTTTGGCCATCGCACCGCGACGCCACGTGGACGCCAGCGCCGGTTCGACCGAAACATAGGTGTAGCCCTGGGCTTTCGCCCAGACCTGACGCACGTGACCGGTCCGCTGCCGCTGGAGCCGATCGAAATACAGCAGCACGATCGCACCAACCAGTGCGATCGCCGCGAGTCCGAACCACATTGCCGTCATCGCGGATGAGTCTAGTTGGCGTGCGCACCGCACGCGGTGTGCGCACTGCGTGTTGTGTGTGGCCGCCCGGTTCGCGGGCCGCGGATCAGCGCGTGGGCGTTGGGTTCGGGGTGGCCTGCGAAGGCAGTGCGGTGCCGATGACGATCTTGGCCTGAATCGATCCGTCGGGGTTCTTGTCGCCCTGCACCACGACCATATCGCCCGGGTGCAGATCGGCGATGGTGCTCGAACCCAGTGCGATCACCTCGGTCTTGGCGTCGGTGTGCACGGTGATGCTCGAGCCGGACAGCGAATCGATGGTCAGGGTCGACCCGTCGTTGGCCTTGATGGTGCCCATCGTCGCGCCGAGGCCGTCGGCGGTCCCGCCCAGGCCGGGCAGCTGCGGCGCGCTGGTCGAGCCGGTGCCGGGGGTGTCGGGCGACTGCGGGAACATCGGCAGCCCGGTGGGAGCGGAGCGGTACGTGGTGCCCCCGGCGCTCGACGAGGACGAGGAGTCGTTGCCCAGGAACAGACCGACGGCGACCGCGCCGAGCACCACCACGGCGAAGGCAAGCAGGGTCAGCCCGACCCACATGCCGCGGCGGTCGCGATGCGGCGGTGGCTGGTCCGGCGGCAGATCGGGCGGGCCGACCAGCGTCGGCTGCGGGTCGTTCCGGCCGGGCATCGGCCGGGTCTGGCCGATCCACTGGGTGTCGTAGGTGGCCTCACCCGGGCCCGGGCCCTCGTACACGCCCCACTGGCTCTGATACGGCGGCAGCTCCCGGGTCGGATTCGGCCCGGGAGTCTGGTCGAAGTACTGGTACGGCTCGGTCGAGCCGTAGGCGTCCGAGTACTCCGTCGTACGCCTGCCCTCCGGCTCGCCCGACGCTCCGAGATGTTCGGTCGGCGCGTCGGACGAGTCCGGCCGCTGTGCCCACGGATCGCTCGGATTGGTCATACATTCCAGACTAGGGGAGACGCACGCCACATCCGAGGGTCGGCCGTTACCGCCCGGTTCACCGGCCGACTATCAGTCCGTCACCGTCCGGTGAGACGTTGACCTTCACCAGATCGCCGTCGGTGACCTCGCCTGCCAGCAGTTCCTTGGCCAGCGAATCGCCGATGGCCTGCTGGATCAGCCGGCGCAGCGGGCGGGCGCCGTAGGCCGGGTCGTACCCGCGCACGGCCAGCCAGAACCGCGCCGAAGGGCTGACATCGAGAGTGAGCCGACGCTGGGACAGACGCTTCTGCAACTGTTCCAGCTGGATTCCGACGATCTCCTCGAGCTGCTCCTCGTCGAGCGCGTGGAACATCACCACATCGTCCAGGCGGTTCAGGAATTCCGGTTTGAACGCCGAGCGCACCGCGTTCATCACGAACTCCTTGTCGCCGCCCGCGCCGAGGTTGGAGGTGAGGATGAGGATGGTGTTGCGGAAGTCGACCGTGCGGCCCTGCCCGTCGGTCAGCCGGCCCTCGTCGAGCACCTGCAGCAGGATGTCGAACACGTCCGGGTGCGCCTTCTCGATCTCGTCGAACAGCACCACCGTGTACGGCCTGCGCCGCACCGCCTCGGTGAGCTGACCGCCCTGGTCGTAGCCGACGTATCCGGGCGGCGCGCCGACCAGGCGAGCCACCGCGTGCTTCTCGGAGTACTCGCTCATATCGATCCGGATCATGGCGCGTTCGTCGTCGAACAGGAAGTCCGCCAGCGCCTTCGCCAATTCGGTCTTGCCGACGCCGGTCGGGCCGACGAACAGGAACGACCCGGTGGGCCGGTTCGGGTCCGCGACCCCGGCACGCGCCCGGCGCACCGCGTCCGACACCGCCTGCACGGCCTCGGACTGGCCCACCACGCGGCGGCCCAGCTCGTCCTCCATGCGCAGCAGCTTCTGCGTCTCGCCCTCGAGCATCCGCCCGACCGGGATTCCGGTCCACGACGAGACCACCTCGGCGATATCGTCCGGGCCGACCTCCTCTTTGAGCATCACCTCGCCGTCCGGGCCGCTGCCGGTGGTCCCGGCCTTCTCCTCGGCCACGGCCAGCTGCTTCTCCAGCTGGGGGATGCGCCCGTAACGCAGTTCGGCGGCCTTGCCCAGATCACCGTCGCGTTCGGCGCGCTCGGATTCGCCGCGCAGCGATTCGAGTTCCTCCTTGATGCCGCGCACACTGTCGATGGCCTGCTTCTCGTTCTGCCAGCGGGCCATCAGCTGGTTGAGCTTCTCGCGGTCGTCGGCCAGTTCCTGACGCAACTTCTCCAGGCGTTGCTTGGACGCCGCGTCGGTCTCCTTGGCCAGGGCGACCTCCTCGATCTCGAGCCGGCGCACCGCGCGTTCGACCTCGTCGATCTCCACCGGACGCGAGTCGATCTCCATGCGCAGCCGCGAGGCCGACTCGTCGACCAGGTCGATCGCCTTGTCCGGCAGGAACCGGGAGGTGATGTACCGATCGGACAGCGTCGCGGCCGCCACCAGCGCGGAGTCGGTGATCCGCACACCGTGGTGCACCTCGTACCGCTCCTTGAGTCCGCGCAGGATGCCGATGGTGTCCTCCACCGAGGGCTCGCCGACCAGTACCTGCTGGAAGCGCCGCTCCAGCGCCGCGTCCTTCTCGATGTGCTGGCGGTATTCGTCCAGCGTGGTCGCGCCGACCAGGCGCAGTTCGCCGCGCGCGAGCATCGGCTTGATCATGTTGCCCGCGTCCATGGCCGACTCACCGGTCGCGCCCGCGCCGACGATGGTGTGCAGCTCGTCGATGAACGTGATGATCTGCCCGGCACTCTGCTTGATCT
>CBJNFW010000112.1:0-25158 GCA_966435935.1 uncultured Nocardia sp. | reverse complement strand
GTGCGACCGGTCAGCACCTCGGCCACGGCCTCCTGCACGGCCGCCTCGGAGGTGGAGTCCAGCGATGCGGTGGCTTCGTCCAGCACCACCACGCGGGGTTGTTCGAGCAGGAGGCGGGCGATGGTGAGACGTTGGCGTTCGCCGCCGGACAGGCGATATCCGCGCTCGCCGACCACGGTGTCCAGACCGTCGGGCAGCGAGTCGATCAGATCGCCCAAACGGGCCCGCCGCAACGCGTCCCAGATCTCCGCATCGGTCGCGCCGGGACGAGCCAGCCGCAGGTTGGCGCCGATGGTGTCGTGGAACAGATGCCCGTCCTGGGTGACCAGGCCGACGGTGGCCTGGATGGATCGTCCGGTCAGCTCGCGAACGTCGGCCCCGTTCAACCGCACCGCACCGGAATCCACGTCGTAGAGCCGCGAAACCAGCTGTGCGATGGTCGATTTGCCCGCACCCGAGGAACCGACCAGTGCCACCATCTGCCCGGGCTCGGCGCGCAGCGAAATCCCGTGCAGCACTTCGTCGCCGCCGCGCGTGTCGAGGGTGGCGACATCCTCGAGCGAAGCCAGCGACACCTTGTCCGCCGCCGGATAGCCGAAGCGCACATCGTCGAACTCCACGGTGACCGGGCCGGGCGGCACCTCGCGCGCATCGGGCGCGTCCTGGATGAGCGGCTCGAGATCGAGAATCTCGAAGACGCGCTCGAAGCTGACCAGCGCGGACATGATGTCCACCCGGGCGCTGGCCAATGCGGTCAGCGGGGTGTAGAGCCTGGTCAGCAGCAGCGAAAGCGAAACCACCGCACCGGCGTTCAGCTCACCGCGCAGCGCGAACCAGCCGCCCAGTCCGTAGACCAGCGCCACCGCGAGTGCCGACACCAGCGTCAGCGCGGTGACGAATGTGGTCTGCAGCATCGCGGTCCGTACCCCGATATCGCGCACCCGCCCGGCACGCAGGGCGAATTCCGCCGACTCGTGCTGCGGCCGGCCGAACAGTTTCACCAGGGTCGCGCCGGGCGCGGAGAAACGTTCGGTCATCTGCGTACTCATCGCCGCGTTGAGCTGCGCGCCCTCGCGCTGGATCGCCGCCACCCTGGTGCCCATCCGCCGCGCCGGAATCATGAACAGCGGCAACATGATCAACGCCAGCACCGTGATCTGCCAGGACAGCCGGACCATCACAACGACGGTCAGCAGCAGCGTGACGATATTGGTGACCACGCCCGAGAGCGTCGTGCTGAACGCCCGCTGCGCGCCGATCACATCGCTGTTGAGCCGGCTGACCAGCGCACCGGTCCGGGTGCGGGTGAAGAAGGCGATCGGCATCTTCTGTACGTGATCGAACACCGCGGTGCGCAGGTCCAGGATCAAACCCTCGCCGATCCGCGAGGACAGCCACCGGATCACGATGCCCAGCGCCGCGTCGACCACGGCCAACGCAGCGATCGCGAGCGCGAGCAGCACCACTACCCGTGCCGCGGAATGTCCGACGATGTGATCGACCACCCGCCCGGCCAGCAGTGGATTGGCCACCTCCAGCACCGCGGACACCACGCTGAACAGCAGGAAGCCGATCAACGGCCGGCGATGCGGCCGGGCGAATCGCAGCATCCGCCGAGCGGTCGCCCCGCTGAACCCGCGCCGCTCGACCGGCGCACCGGCCTGCCGATACAGCTGACTCCACGCCACCGATTCGATCGTCATCCGCCCAACTCCTTCCGCCGGCCATTCAACACCGACCCACCGACACTAAAACCTCAACAAAGATTCAGCTCAAGTGTTCCGGGCGGAGTTCGCGCACAGCGGAAACGGTCGCCGACGAAGCAGGAAGGCCCGCCTCGCGTGTCCGTCGGATCAGCTTTCGACGGGTTCCCAGCCGCGACGGACGGCGCGTGCCCCGGGGGCCGTCTTCGCGTCGGCAGGTACGGCGCCGGGGCCCGCGAATTCGGTCTGGCCGTGGGCGAATCGTGGATGGTGGCGTTCGGGCGGGCCGAGGCGCGGGTGGCGTGGTTCGTGGTCGCGGCGGCGATCGGGCGGTACGTGCCGCGGTTGCGACGGGCCGCGGCGCGCGGATGAGCGCCGAAACGCGTCGATCGCCTGCAGCGTGATCGGCAGTGCCCCAGGCGTTCTCGGCAACCGGCGCTGAGATCACCTGGGACTCGGACTGTTCGCGGCGGTGCCGCTGAGCGCCTCAGGCCTCGGCCCGTGCGAGGTCCTGCGAGCCGGCTGCCGGTGCCGTGCGCCGTTCCAGGCCGGCCGAGACGGCGACCAACGCGAGGGCGCCCAGGCCGAGAGCCAGGCCGATCCAGCCGACCGAGGGGTAGCCCATGCCCGCGGTGATGGCCAGGCCGCCGAGCCAGGGGCCTGCGGTGATCCCGACGTTGAAGGAGGCGACATTGCCTGCCGCGCCGAGGGTGGCGGCCTCGGGGGCCAGGGTGAATACGCGGCTGTTGAGGACAGGGTTGATGCCGAAACCGAAGGCGCCCAACAGGAATGCCAGCACCGACGTCACGATGGCCTGGTGTGCGAATATCGCCAGCAGGGCCGAGGCGAGGCAGACGCCGGTGATGCCCAGCGTGAGGGTACGGATCGGGTGGGCGTCGGCGGTCCGGCCGCCGACGGCGATGCCGAGTACCGATCCGATGCCGTAGAGCGCCAGCACGACGGGCACCCAACCGGCGGGCACCCGGGTGGTCCCGGTCAGCAGCGCGCCGAGGTATCCGAAGCTGACCAGGAGTGCTGCGGTGGCGACAATGGTCGTGCCGTAGAGCAACAGGACCGGACCGGAGCCCAGCGCTCGCAGCTCCCGGCCCACCCGCTGAACCGTCTCCGGGCGTCCGCCGGGCACCTTGGCCAGGACGCCCAGCATGGCGAGTGCGGACATCGCGGCCACCGCCCAGAATGCCCCGCGCCAGCCGAAGTGCTGTCCGATGAAGGTGCCCGCGGGCAGGCCGACGACCGTTGCGACAGTCAATCCGCCCGCGACGATGCTCATCGCCCGGCCGCGCATATCCGCGGCCACCAGGCCGACCGCCGTCGCGGAGGCCACCGCCCAGAAGCCGGCGTAGACGAATGCGCCGGCCATCCGTGCGGTGAACAGCACCCAGTAATTGGAGGTCAGCGCGTCGACGATCTGCGCGAGGACGAAGATCGCGAGGAAGGTCAGCAGTGCGCTGCGGCGTGACCACCGTTGCGTCACCACGGCCAGAACCGGAGCGCCGATCAGCATGCCCAGGGCGAAGGCCGAGATCAACAGACCGGCCTGCGGTACGGAAACGCCCAGATCATCGGAGATTTCGGTGAGCAGTCCGGTGAGCATGAGTTCCGATGTGCCCTGGGCGAATATGGCTAGGCCCAGGATGTAGACGGCAAGTGGCATCGGTTGAACCTCCAGTTTTAGATTGTCCAGTTCAAAACTTGGACAGCAGGCGTTCGGGGGTGGATTCGGTCGTTGGGAAAAGCGCGGCTCAGCGGCCGCGGATGACGATCACAGGCAGCTCAGCGCGACGGTCGCGATCCCGGCCAGAGTCTCGCGAGACGCACCGCCACGGGCGGCGACCCGCATACCGGTGATCGTCGCGACGACGAATTGCGCCACATCGCCCGGCGCCCTGGACTTGTCGATCTCGCCGGCACGCTGCCCGGCCGCGAGCGTCGCGATCAGCGCGGCCAGGCGTCGGTCGCGGTCGGCCGCCAACAGGGCGGCCATCTCGTCATCGCGCAGGCCGAATTCAACCGTCGCGTTCACCACCAGACAGCCGAGCGGATCGCCCTCCGGCGAGTCGACGACCTGCCAGAGCAGGGCCCGCACCTTGTCCTGGGCCGAACCCGGGCCGTCGAGCACTTCGAAGGCACCGGCGTTCTTCTCGGCCATGTACCGGCGTAGCGCACGTTCGAACAGATCGCGCTTGCTGACGAAGGTGTTGTAGATGCTGCTACGACCCAAACCCGTTGCGCTGCACAGGTCTTGGGTCGAAGTCCCCTCGTAGCCCGCAGACCAGAACGCGCGCATCGCCGCGTCCACCGCCTGGGTCTCGTCGAACTGCCTGGGTCGCGCCACGGCACGACCCTAGCAAATTTTGTATCTATCTGTCCAAAACTGATTTCGGCGCGGTCAGAACTCCCCGGCGACGCCGAGCACCGTGCGGCCCGAGTGCCTGCCCTCGCGAATCTCGCGCAGCACCGATTCGGCCTCGATGATCGGTGCGTAGTTCTCCAGTTCGGACAGATGCCGCGGCTCGAGATCCTTGCCCAGGCGGGTCCACAGGGCCCGGCGCTGATCGATCGGGTACTGCACCGAGTCGATGCCGAGCAGGGCGACACCGCGCAGGATGAAGGGCATGACCGTGGTGGGCAGCCCGGTACCGCCGGTGAGTCCGCTGACCGCGGCCGCACCGCCGTATTCGATCGTGCTGAGAATGTAGGCGAGGGATTTACCGCCGACGCTGTCCACCGCACCGGCCCACTGCGCCTTACCGAGCGGGCGGATCTTCGCCTCCGGGTCCTCGGGCAGGCGGCCGATCACCGATTTCGCGCCCAACGCCGAAAGCCGCTCGGCCGCATCGGTTTTGCCCGTGGAGGCGACCACCTCGAAACCGAGACCGGCCAGAATGTCCACCGCTACGCTGCCGACGCCGCCGGTCGCACCGGTGACCAGGATCGGTCCGGCATCCGGGGTCAGGCCGCGATCGAGCAGGGCCTGCACACTCAGCGCCGCGGTGAATCCGGCGGTGCCCAGGGCTGCGGCCTCGCGCGGGGTGAGGCTCTCCAGCTTGACCACCCATTCCGCCGGGACCCGGGCGTACTCGGCGAATCCGCCGTTGTGCGCGACGCCGATGTCGTAGCCGTGCGCGATCACCGGATCGCCGGGTACGAAGGACGGATCCTGCGATGCGGACACCTCACCGATGATGTCGATGCCCGGGACGATCGGATAGTTGCGCACCACCCCGCCGCCGGGCGTGATCGCCAGCCCGTCCTTGAAGTTCGCACTCGAATAGAGCACCTTGATCGTCACCGTGCCCGGCCCGAGGAAGTCGTCGCCGACCTCCTCACGCGTCAACACGACCCCGTCGTCCGTCTCGTGTGCCACCATCGCCAAGAACGCCATGAGTCCGAGCATAGGGCGAGCGCGCCTGCCGAGCGAGCATCGAACGACAGCCGCACCCCTCGGCCATAAGACGCACCCCTTGCACCGAATATTCACCGTGTCCGGTGTGCGGCGGCAGGGGAGTATGCCACGACCAGCGCGCACCAGGGCCGACGAAAACATTCACGACCCTTGCGTGCCACTTGCTCCGCCGCCGGGGCAGGGATCCATCTGCCGGGAAGGGCCGCACGGCGTATCCGCGTCAGTGCGAGTACGAGGCCACGCCGACCGGGCCCGCGCCCAGGCAGACGCGCAAACCCGGTGTGGCAGTACCGATTCGCAGCAGCGTGCCGCCGCCGATGACGCGGACGTAGACCGTGTTCAGGCCCGCGCGGACCGGAGCGACGACGGTTTCGCCGTGTTCGAGGGCAACGGTGATCCGGCCGTCGCCGCTGGCCAGATAGTTGAGCTGGGCGGTCCAGGCGTTATCGATCATCGGGCCGTCGAGCGGGACGGGAACCGGCTGCGTGCCGGATATCGCGTAGCCGCACCCGCGGACCGGGCCGCGGCGGACCCCACGGTTCCACCAGACCGCGGCGTCGACGATCCGGCCGTCGTCGGTGATCATGCGCAGCCGGGGCGTGGCATGGGCGAACATGTCCGGCGGCGCGAGCGGGGAGAGCACCACGCTGATCCGGTTCAGCGGATAGGCCAAGGGGTTCAGCACTTTCCACGGCACCTCCTGCTCGAGCAGGGGCGGGCCGCCCGCGGCCAGCTCGGATTTCACGGTGGTGAGGTAGACCCGGGTCGGACTGACGGACCAGGACCGGCTGAACGTGATCGTGGACCACAGGCTGCTCGCCAGGAACGCCGCGACCAGCGCGACCGCGATCGGCGGCCGCACGCCGTGCCGGACCGCCTCGCGCGGCCCGGCACGCAGCAGCAGCGCACCCGCGACGGTCAGCGGAACGGCCAGATCCGCGAGGTAGCGCAGCGATTGGGTCAGCTCGTCGGTGGTGTACGGCCCGCCCCGGATCAGCGCCACCGGCAGTTGCGCGGCCAGCACGTAGATCACCACGGCCGCCCACACCGGCCATACCCGGCGCCTGGTCCGGATCGAATACACCACGACCGCGCCGATGATCAGCCAGGCGAGCACCACCGTCCAGACCGGCGCCGCCGCCCACGGCGTGGAGGGCACCCATCGTTCCCAGTGCCACGGCCCGCCCACCAGCGCGGGCACGATGCCGCGCGAGATCGCGTGGTCCAGCAGCGCCCGTATTCCGCCCGGGGTACTGCGCACCGCCGAGACGTGCACCACCGTGAGATAGATTGCGCCCCAGCAGATCAGCACCACAGCCGAGCCAATCCACAAACGCGCCCCGCGCCGCGCCACCGTGCGGATCGCCCGGTCCCCCCCGTCGAGGTAGCGGACCAGCCCGGCCACGACGAACGCCACGAACGGCAGGATCACCGACTTCTCGAAGAACAGCAGCGCCGCCACCAGCACCAGGCACCCGGACAGCGCGTACCGCCTCCGGCCGGTCCGGATCAGCAGCACCGCATCGCCCACCACCCAGGCCAGGGCGATCTGCAGCGGCAGGGCGTTCAGCGCGGCCGACCACCAGGCGAACGCGGGCAACGTCAGCGGGCAGAACAGGTAGAAAGCCAGCGGGACGAGCAGCGTCCACCGGGTGCGCCGAGCCGTGGCGCGAACGCGCTCCCGCAACCCGCGCCCGGCATCCCGGCCCGATCCGTACTCCGGCGAGGTCAGTACGAGCAGCATGCGCAGCACCGCCGCCGAGGCGAGCAACTGCAGCACGACCATCGAGATCACCGGGCCGGCCCACACATACGGCCCCAGCCGCGTGATCACCCAGGCGACGGCGAACGCCGCGGGCATGAAATGCCCGTCGTGGTCGTACAGCAGCAGATTCGCCGAGAACAGCGGCAATCGCCCCGCCCGCCCCGCGAGGATCAGATCATCCCAGTAGAAATAGCCTCGCCCGGCCACCCACCCGCGAACCACCAGCTGCACCACGACGAGCCCGACGGCCACCGCCAACGGCCCGTTCGCCCACTGCCGGCGCGGGCCGTCCGCCACTCGCGGCGTGGACACCGCCTCCGACGATCCGGCCGACGCGATATCCATGGCACCCCACCATAGTGGCGAATCCCGAATCCGTCGGACGTGATCCGCACACCGATCGGGAGCAACGCTGCGTGCAGATGAAAAGCATTGTCCGGGAGAATCATTCGCACGCGGCCGCGCTGACGCGATCCGCTTCGGGCGCCACCGCCTCAGGTGCGCGACCACGCCACACCCCGAGTGGCAACCCTGACGCCGCGTCGCGGTGACGAGGACACCGCCGACGACACCAACTCCGAGCACCACCCGGGCGACCGACCCGCGCGCGGACACGGCCGGCCCGAAGCGCCCAGCCGATCAGCCTGCGACGGCGCATCGCGGCGCACGGGCCGGGTTGCGGGTGCGTCGCATCCGATGCCGTCGAACCCGACGGCGCCCTCGCGCGTGTTCGCGGAACGGCGACGGCGCGCGGGTCAGTTGAACTTCGGTGCGCGCTTGTCCAGGAAGGCGGTGATTCCCTCGGTGCCGTCGGGATCCGATGCGGCGGCGGAGATGAAGGAGGCTTCGCGGGCGAGTTGCTCCTCGAGGGTGTGGTCGGGGCTGACCAGGAGGAGTTTCTTGACGTTGGCGTTGCCGTGCCGGGGGCCGGCGGCGAACCGGGTGGCCAGCTCCTCGACGGTGGCGGTGAGGTCGGGGTCGGGGACGACGCGGTGCAGCAGGTTCCAGTCCAGGGCCTCGGCGGCGGACAGGGTGCGGTTGAAGTACATCAGTTCCTGGGTGCGGCGCAGGCCGATCAGGCGCGGCAGGTAGTAGGAAGCGCCGCCGTCGGGGCTCAGGCCCGCACGGGTGTAGGCCATGGTGAACGAGGCCGATTCGGCGGCGACCACCACGTCACCGGTCACCGCGAGGCTGAAGCCCGCGCCCGCGGCGGTACCGTTCACCGCGACGATCAGCACCGCCTCCATCCGCGCGAAGGACGAGATCGCCGCGTGCAGGTTGTCGGCCAGGTGTTTGACGTAGGGTCCCGCGCCGCTCTCCTGCACCGCCATCGCCTTCAGATCGCCACCGGCGCAGAAGAACCGGCCCGCGCCGGTCAGCGTGACGACCTTGAGCGCGGGATCATCGGCGACCAGGGATGCCACCTGCGCCAGCTCGCGGCCGAGAACGTGATCGATGCCGTTGGCCGCCGTGGGCCGATTCAGGGTGATCCGGGCGATATTCCCGGTGCGTTCGAACTCGATCGTCTGGTACTGGCTCATCAGGACTCCCTCTCCATCGCATCCGCATCCAATGTGACATACGACGCGAAGGGCGCGAATAGCCGGGAGGTCTATTCGGGCAGCAGTTCCAGGCGGACGCCGAGCAGGCGAACCGGCCGGTCCAGCTCGAAACGGCCCAGGATTTCGAGTGCGGCCTGCGCGATCCGGTCGACGTCGGTCGTCGGCTCGGGGAGTTTGCGCTGTTTGGTACGGGTGAAGAAGGTATTGGTGCGTACCGTGACCCCCACCCGCACGGTGCTGCGTCCGGTCTCGGCGACCTCCTCGGCCACCGCGGTCGCCAGCCGCAGCACCTCGGCATCCATCTCGGCGCGTTCGGTGATATCGTGCGGGAACGTCTCGGATTTGCTGTGGCCCACCGGAATTCGCGGTTCGGTGACTACCTCTGTATCACCCGCGCCGCGACCCAGCAACCACAGATACGGTCCCGTACTGGGACCGAATTCGGCCGCGAGGGCCTGCCGATCCGCCGCGGCGAGTTCGGCGACGGTGGTGATCCCCAGGGCCTCCAGGCGTTTGGCGATGCGGGAACCGATACCCCACAGTGCGCTGGTCGGGCGGTGCGCCATCAGCTCGGACCAGTTCTCGGCGGTGAGCCGGAAGATGCCGGTTCGCGCCTCGCCGACCTGCTCCCCCGAATCACCGGACTTGCCGACCGATTTCGCGAATCCGGTGGCGAGCTTCGCCCGAAGTTTGTTGTCTCCGATACCGATTGCGCAGGTGAGATCCAATTCCTCGATGGCACTGCGGATCTCGCGCGCCAGCCGTTCGGGATCGTCGGTGTCGGCGGCCAGGAACGCCTCGTCCCAGCCGAGCACCTCCACCCGGACCGGGAAGGTGCGCAGCAGATCCATCACCTCCTCGGAAGCCTCGGAGTAGGCGGCCATATCCAGCGGGAGGAATACCGCGTCCGCACATTTGCGCGCCGCGGTGCGCAGCGGCATGCCCGCGTACACCCCGTACCCGCGCGCCGGATACGACGCGCAGGTCACCACCTTGCGAGGCTCATTCGGGTCCCCGTTGCCGCCCACGATGACCGGACGGCCCCGCAGTTCCGGGTGACGGCGAAATTCCACCGCCGCCTGGAACTGATCCAGATCAACATGCAACAGCAAGCGCCGGCCCGCCTCTCTCCTCCGCGTCTCTCCTCCGCCTCGCTCCTCCGCCTCTCCGCGTCTTCAGCGTGTCGTCGGGTACTTCGGAGCGTATGCCTTCGGGCCGGCGGTAGGGGAGGTACTCGGGTTTCGGGCGTGCCCGGGAAATTACCCATGTGCTTGCGAGATCAGTTGTTGCGTTGAGTGAGTGAATTCACGGGGAGGCGGGGGAGCGCTAGGAATTTGCTCGATGGCGGGACACAATGTCTGCAGGGATGAATTGTCCCGTGTGATCCGGCGTATCCGGCGGATCAGCCCGCCGCAGCGATTGGGGGCGACAGCAACGACATTGCACCGGGACGGCGAACGCGCGAAAGGGCTCAGCGTCTCCGCGCTGGTGGCGGTGGCGAACCCGTCGTACTCGCGAATCGACACGTGGAATCTGCTGGACGACGCGTGCCGCCGACTCGCGGATGTCGACCGGGCCGGGCTGGACACCACCCACGAAGCCGCTCGGGTGCGGCGCCTGCTCGATCGTCTCGCCGCCTACGAACGGTACTGGCTGTACCCGGGTGCGACGCGAGTGGCGGCGTTTCAGGGATATCTCGCCGATCTCGCGACGGCGCAGCTCACCGAGGAGGTGGCGCTTGCCGTGCGGCTGCTCTCCGAGTACGGCGACAAGGCAGCGGTGTTCGACACCTCGGCGCCGTTGACCGATCAGGAGCTCGTGGCGCGGACCAGACGACAGCAGTTCTTCACCGTCCTGCTCGGCGACGACTCTCCGCCCGAGGCTCCCGACAGCCTGGCGGCCGGCCTGCGGGCACTGCGCGACCCGTCCGATGACGCGCAGTTCGAGCTGCTCGTCGCGGCGAGTATCGAGGACGCCATCACCGCTGTCGCGTTGAACGGCGAGATCCAGGCGGCGATCATCCGGCACGACCTGCCGCTGCGCTCCCGCGACCGGGTGCCGCTGATGACCGCGCTGCTCGGCGCGAACGAGGACGTGATCGTGACCGACCGCACGCCGAGCTGGGTCGAATGCGGCGAGTGGATCAGTCGGCTGCGGCCGCACATCGACCTGTATCTGCTCACCGACGAGTCGATCGCCGCGGAGACGCAGGACCAGCCGAACGTCTACGATCGCACGTTCTATCGGCTCAACGATGTCACGGACCTGCACAGCACTCTGCTGGCCGGCTTCCGGAGCCGGTTCGCCACCCCGTTCTTCGATGCCCTGCGCGCATATGCCGCCGCGCCGGTCGGCCAGTTCCACGCTCTTCCCGTCGCACGCGGCGCCAGCATCTTCAACTCCAAATCGCTGCAGGATATGGGCGAGTTCTACGGCCGCAACATCTTCATGGCCGAGACGTCGTCCACCTCCGGCGGACTGGACTCACTGCTGGATCCGCACGGCACGATCAGGTCGGCGATGGACAAGGCCGCGAAGACGTGGCGCGCGGACCGGACGTACTTCGTCACCAACGGAACATCCACCGCGAACAAGATCGTGGTGCAGGCGCTGACCCGGCCGGGCGACATCGTCCTGATCGATCGCAACTGCCACAAGTCGCACCACTACGGCCTGGTACTCGCCGGGGCGTATCCGATGTACCTGGACGCCTACCCGCTCGCGCCGTTCGCGATCTACGGAGCCGTATCCCTGCACACCATCAAGAAGGCGCTGCTGGACCTCGAGGCGGCCGGGCAACTGGACCGGGTGCGCATGCTCCTGCTCACCAACTGCACGTTCGACGGCGTCGTCTACAACCCCCGCCGCGTGATGGAGGAGGTCCTGGCGATCAAGCCGGACATCTGCTTCCTGTGGGACGAGGCGTGGTACGCGTTCGCCACCGCCGTGCCGTGGGCACGGCAGCGGACCGCGATGGTGGCCGCCGAGCAACTCGAATCGACGTTGTCCTCGCCCGGATACGCCGAGAGTTACCGTGCCTGGCGTGCGTCGATGCGGGGAGTCGAGCGTGCCGAGTGGAGCGACCACCGGCTGCTTCCCGATCCCGCGCGGGCACGGGTACGCGTGTACGCGACGCACTCCACCCACAAATCGCTCTCGGCCCTGCGGCAGGCATCGATGATCCATGTCCACGACCAGGATTTCCGGGCTCTGGTCGCGGAGACGTTCGCCGAGGCGTTCCTGACCCACACCTCGACCTCGCCGAACCAGCAGCTCCTGGCGTCGTTGGACCTGGCGCGGCGGCAGGTCGACATCGAAGGTTTCCAGCTGATCCGGAATGTGTACGACATGGCGCTGGTCTTCCGGCACCGCGTCCGCAAGGACCGGCTGATCGGCAAGTGGTTCCGCATTCTCGACGAGTCCGATCTGGTGCCCGAGCAGTTCCGCGGCTCCGAGGTCAGCTCGTACCAGCAGGTCAGGCTGGGCGGCTTGGCGAAGTGGAACGAGGCGTGGCGGTCGGATCAGTTCGTGCTCGACCCGACTCGGGTCACCCTGTACCTCGGCGAAACCGGGATGAACGGGTTCGAGTTCCGTGAGCGGGTGCTGATGGAACGATTCGGCATCCAGATCAACAAGACCTCGATCAACAGTGTGCTGTTGATCTTCACGATCGGCGTCACCTGGTCGAGCGTGCACTACCTGCTCGACGTGCTGCGCCGGGTGGCCGCCGACTTCGAACGGAGCCGGAACGCGGCAGGTGCGGCCGATCGCGCCCTGCACTCGAGACGGGTCGACGAAATCACCAAGGATCTGCCCGCGCTGCCCGACTTCAGCGAGTTCGACAGCGTTTTCCGGCCCGACGGAGCCAGTTCGTTCGGCGATATGCGATCGGCCTTCTACGCCGGGTACGAGGAATCCGACCGGGAACACGTCCTGATCGGCGACGCCGGACGACGGATCGCGAAGGGAAAGACGTTGGTGTCCACCGCTTTCGTCGTTCCGTACCCGCCCGGTTTCCCGGTGCTGGTCCCGGGGCAGGTGATCTCCCGGGAGATCCTGTATTTCCTGGCCGAACTCGACGTCAAGGAGATTCACGGATACAACCCCGATCTCGGATTGTCGGTCTTCACCGAGGCCGCGCTCGCCCGGATGACCGCGGCTCGGCGAGAATGTGCGGTAACGCGCGGCGGCACTGTGCTGGAGGCAGTTCGGACGTCCGCTTCGGCCGGCACGTGATGCGCTGGTCGCGCGTGAGGGCAGCAGCGAACAGGAGACCGGCCGATGACCGATACCGCACTCGATCTCGACAGCGCCCGCGCGGTGCTGGCAGCGCAGCCGTTCAGCGTGCTCGTCGGTGCCGAGATCACCGAATACGGCGATGGCGCGGCCACTCTGGAGATTCCGATCCGACCGGAACTGCGCCAGCAGTTCGGATTCGTGCACGGCGGGGTACTGGCCTACGCCGCCGACAACGTCATCACCTATGCCGCCGCCACCGTTCTCGGCGCGAACGTGCTGACCGGCGGTTTCAACATCACCTACCTGCGGCCCGCCACGGGTCTGCGCCTGCGCGCACAGGCCCGGGTCACCGGAGCCACCCGCCGCCAGGCCGTGTGCGGGTGCGAGATCTACGCCGTGCAGGAAAGCGGCGATCAGGTGCTCTGCGCCGTGGCACAGGGATCCGCGCGGTCCGTCGATCGGGAGCTGTCCCCGGGCGACAACTGAACGGGCACTGCGGGCCGAGTGAAGTGACCGCTGCTCGCTGGACGGGCGAATCGCGCCGACCCCGCACACGAAAGGGCCGTGCACTTCGATGAAGTGCACGGCTCCTCGACTATCGGTCAGGCCGAGGCGGCGAACGCCTGGTAGGCCGGTTCGGCGACCGGTTCGATTGCGTAGGCCAGGATTTCGGCCACATCGGCGACGGGACGCACGTCCAGTGCGGCCAGCACCTCGGCGGGGACGTCGTCCAGATCCGGCTCGTTGCGGGCCGGGATGAACACCGTCTTCAGTCCCGCGCGCTGGGCGGCGAGCAGCTTCTGCTTCACCCCGCCGATCGGCAGCACCCGGCCGTTCAGCGTGACCTCACCGGTCATGCCGACATCCGAGCGGACCTGCCGGCCAAGCGCCAGCGACACCAGGGCGGTCACCATGGTCACACCCGCGGACGGGCCGTCCTTGGGCACCGCGCCCGCCGGGAAGTGGATGTGGATGTTGCGATCCAGCACCCCCGCAGCGCCCCGGCGGGCCGAAGGCGGCAGCGGAGCGTAACCACGTAGGCCCTCGGAAGCTGCGGCATCAGATGGAGCCTCTATCCCGATCTCCTCGAGATGCGAGCGGACGTAGGTCAGCGCGATCTGCGCGGACTCCTTCATCACATCGCCCAGCTGGCCGGTCAGGGTCAGCGAACGCTCGCCCTCGGCGGCATTGGCCTCGATGTAGAGGACATCGCCGCCCGCGCCGGTCACGGCCAGACCCGTCGCGACACCGGGGACCGCGGTGCGTTCCACCCCGTCGGGGATGAAACGCGGACGGCCCAGGTAGTCCTTCAGGTCACCCAGCCCGATCACCAGCGTGTCGGAACGAGTTGCGGCCGAATCGGATTCGACGTCGTACCCCAGGTCCTTGTCGTAACCCAGGCTTTCCGGCACGAATTCGCCCTTCTGCACCAGGTTTTCGGTTCCGGCCAGGTCCGCCGACTCCGACAGCCTGGTCGCCGCCTTGCGCAGCGCCTTGGCGATCAGACGTTCCATCTGCCGCACCCCGGCTTCGCGGGTGTAGTTCGCGGCGATCTCGCGCAACGCCTCGTCGGTGATCGAAACCTCCTGTGCGGTCAGCGCATTGCGTTCGAGCTGACGGGGGATCAGGAAGTCGCGGGCGATGGCCACCTTGTCGTCCTCGGTGTAACCGTCGACCGTGATCAGCTCCATGCGGTCCAGCAGCGGGCCCGGGATCGTGTCCATGACGTTCGCGGTCGCGATGAACAGCACATCGGACAGGTCCAGATCCAGATCCAGGTAGTGATCGCGGAAGGTGTGATTCTGCGCGGGATCGAGCACCTCGAGCAGCGCGGCCGCCGGGTCGCCCCGGAAGTCCGAGCCGACCTTGTCGATCTCGTCCAGCAGCACAACGGGATTCATCGATCCCGCCTCCTTGATCGCGCGCACGATCCGGCCGGGCAGTGCGCCGACGTAGGTGCGCCGGTGACCGCGGATCTCCGCCTCGTCGCGCACGCCGCCCAGGGCCACGCGAACGAACTTGCGGCCCAACGCACGTGCCACGCTCTCACCGAGCGATGTCTTGCCGACTCCGGGCGGACCGACCAGCACCATCACCGCACCGGAACCGCGACCGCCGACGACCTCCAGTCCGCGCGCGGCCCGCCGCGCGCGCACCGCCAGGTACTCGACCATGCGGTCCTTCACCTCGTCCAGGCCGTGGTGATCGGCGTCCAGGATCTCGCGGGCGGCCGAAACATCGGTCGCGTCGGCGGTTTTCACCGTCCACGGCAATTCCAGCACGGTGTCGAGCCAGGTGCGGATCCAACCCGACTCCGGACTCTGATCACTGCCGCGCTCGAGCCGGTCGACCTCGCGCAGGGCGGCGGTGCGGACCGTCTCGGGCAGGTCCGCGTTCTCCACGCGGGTGCGGTAGTCGTCCGCGCCGTCGGGCTCGCCCTCGCCCAGCTCCTTGCGAATCGCGTTGAGCTGCTGGCGAAGCAGGAATTCGCGCTGGGACTTCTCCATGCCCTCGCGCACGTCCTCGCTGATCTTCTCGGCCACCTCCGCCTCGGCGATATGGTCCTTGGTCCAGCCGATCAGCGTGGTGAGACGGGTTGCCACGTCGGGGGTTTCGAGTATTTCGCGCTTCTGCTCATCGGTCAGGTACGGCGCGTACCCGGCGGTGTCGGCCAGCGCGGAGGGATCGGTCAGCCGATTGACCGCGTCGATCACCTGCCATGCCTCGCGCCGCTGCAGCACCGAGACGACGAGCTTGCGGTACTCGGCGGCGAGTTCCTTGGTGCGGCCGTCGGCCTCGGGGATCTCGACCGGTTCGGCCTCGACCCACAGCGCCGCGCCCGGCCCGGTCACGCCGTGGCCGATCTTCGCGCGCCGCTCGGCCTTCAAGACCGCCGCCGGTGCGCCGCCGCGCATCCGTCCGACCTGCTCGATCGTCGCCACGACGCCGAAGGACGCATAGCCCTCGGCCAACCGGGGAGCGAGCAGCACGGCGTCCAGGCTCGCTGCCCGGGCGGCATCGATGGCGGCCTGCGCCGACTCGTCGAGCTCGATGGGCACCACCATGCCCGGCAGCACGATCGGATCGGTCAGGAACAGCACCGGCAAGTTCTGTGGTGTAGTCACGTTCGACCCTTTCCAAAGTTGAGCGATACCTACTCAACCCCGAGCCTTCCGGTTCTGTTCCGCCTGCGCGTTCACTAGCCGCGAACACGCACGCAACCCCAAAGTTGAGCGTATGGCGCTAAACACTCAGCACTCCAAGATTGTTCCGATCCGAGCAGCCGGGCCGTACACCCCCGGACAGCGCCGACGTCAGGCGACATCCGAAGACGCCCACGTCCGTTTCACCGAACTCCACGGCAGGACCGTCCGGCAGGAGAGAAATGCCAGGAGAGAAATGCGAGGCATATCCGCGGGCGGTACTGGAACAGGGCGCCGCGATGCCGCCGCGGACCGCACGGGGGAGGCCGATTGGAGATCCGCAGTCGCACCTAGGGATATTAGGTTGGAGGGATGTCACCTCGATCAGGCCTGACGACAGAGCGTGTGGTGCGGGGCGCGGCCGAACTCGCCGACGAGATCGGCTTCGACAAACTGACCCTGTCGGCGGTCGCGCGGAAATTCGGGGTGAAGGATCCGAGTCTGTACGTGCATGTCCGCAACCTGCACGATCTGCGGGTCCGGGTGGCGCTGCTGGCCAGTGCGGAGTTGAACGAGCGGATCGGGGCGGCCGTGGCGGGGCGCTCCGGCCGCGACGCGCTGACCGCGTTCGCGGACGCGTATCGTTCCTATGTCCTGGATCACCCGGAACGCTATGCGGCGACGCAGGTTCGGATGGATCCGGCCGAGGTGGGCGCGGAACCCGCGCTGCTGCGCAGTATCGAACTCACCACGGCCGTCCTGCGCGGCTACCACCTCGGCGAGACCGCGGGGCTGGACGCGGCTCGCTTGTTGCGCAGCACCTTTCACGGGTTCGCCACCCTCGAGGCGTCGGGCGGATTCGCGCACTCCCGCCCGGCCGCGGACTCCTGGCCACATATCGTCGCCGCCCTGCATCACACGCTGTCGAACTGGCCGCGCGGCTGAATCGGCGAGTTGGCGCCGGTCGATCAGGAATTCCGCCGGCAGCCCGGGCACACGATACGATTCCGCCGCCACCGTGGTCACGAGGAGATCGATGGACGAGACAGCACTCGAGCAAGCGAGTCCGCAAGTGCAGGAACGCATTCGGGACAGTTTCGAACGGCAGGGGCTGATGCGCCATCTGGGCGCGCGGCTGACCCACATCGGCCCCGGCCGAGTGCACATCGAATTGCCGAATCGGCCCGAGGTCACCCAGCAGCACGGTTATGTGCACGCCGGCGCCACCAGCGCCATCGCGGACAGCGCGGGCGGGTACGCGGCGTACACGCTCTTCCCCGACGATTCGTCGGTGCTGACCGTGGAATACAAGATCAATCTGCTCGCACCGGCCGAAGGCGATCACCTGGAGGCCGTGGGGGCGGTGCTCAAACCGGGGCGGACGCTGACCGTGTGCCGGCTGGAGGTATTCGGCGTGCGGGCCGATCGTCGCACCCTTATCGCGACCGGCCAGCAGACGTTGATCTGCCTGACCGGCAAGCCGGATCGCTGAGACCCGCGACGACCCGGCCGGGCCGGTGTGACGACCACGACGTCAGCGCGCACTCGTCGGCCGGGTCGCCGAGACCGGCCCGCGCACAGGCTTTTCGGTCATACTGACGATCGTGCAGATCGGGATTCTGGGTCCGGTGGAAGTGCGCGGTGCCGACGGAAGCCCGGTGGCGGTGGGCGGTCCGCAGGTGCGAATGTTGCTGGCGCTGCTCGCATCCGAGGCCGGCTCCCTGGTGTCACGGGATCGGCTGATCGACGACATGTACGGGCAGTACCCGCCGCACGACGCCAAACACGCGCTGCAATCGCAGATTTCCCGGTTGCGGCGTGCGCTGCGGGCCGCCGGCGCGCAGGAATGCCTGGAATCCTCGGCGGCCGGGTATCGCCTCGCGATCGACCCGGCCGACGTGGACGCGCATCGGTTCGTCCGGTTGACCGAAGGTGCCCGCGACGCATCGGCCGACCGTGACCCGGCCACCGCCGCCGCGTTGCTGGATGAGGCCGAGCGGATGTGGCGGGGCGCGGCACTGGCCGACGTCGCTGACGCCCCGTTCGCGGCGGCCGTGATCACCCGCTTGTCCGAGGTCCGGCTGGCCGCGAGGCAGGATCGCGCGGCCGCCGCCCTGGCCCTGGGCGACCATCGCGCAGCGGTCGCACTGCTCGCGGAAGTGGTTGCCGCGCAACCACTTCGAGAACGCGCCCGAGCACTGCTCATGCGCGGACTGTCCGGCATCGGCCGCCGCGGCGAGGCACTCGAACTGTTCGAGCAGGGCCGGCGGCTGCTCGCCGAGGAACTCGGCGTCGATCCGTCGGCGGAGCTCGCGCAGGCGCATCTGGAAATCCTGCGGGCGCAGGCCGATACGTCCGCGACGCGCCGCTTGCCCGCGCCGCTCACCACCTTCGTCGGACGCGACGACGAGCTGGCGCACATCTCGGCGCTACTCGCACGATCCCGCCTGGTGACGCTGACCGGCCCCGGCGGAACCGGTAAAACCCGCCTGGCGCTGGAGGCCGCCGCGCGGGCGGCGGGTGCGGTGTACTTCGTCGATCTGTCACCGTTGTCGGCCGGTGAGCAGATCGCCGGAGAGATCACCGCGGCACTCGGCGGCCGCGCGGGCAGCGAGCAGGAGGACGCGGAGGGAGGGCTGCGGGCTCTGCTCACGGACCGGGCGCTGCTGATCGTGCTCGACAACTGCGAGCACTTGGTGGAAGCCTGCGCCCGGCTGGTGCATCGGCTGCTGCGCGACTGTCCGGGAGTCCGGGTGCTGGCGACCAGCCGCGAGGCCCTGCGCATCACCGGTGAGACGGTTCTCGCGGTCGGGCAGCTGCCGGTCGCCGACGCCGAGGCCCCGCTGGCCGAACAGCTCGGTTGCGCCGCGGTCCGCCTGTTCGCCGATCGCGCCGCCGCGGCCCGGCCCGGGTTCGCCGTCGATGCCGGCACGATCGCGCTGGTGCGGCGCATCTGTGCGCGGCTGGACGGGCTGCCGCTGGCACTGGAGCTGGCCGCCGCGCGGCTGCGCACCCTGGACGTCGCCGACATCGACGCGCGCCTGGCCGACCGGTTCCGGTTGCTGACCCGCGGAGACCGCACCGCCGAACCCCGGCACCGCACGCTGCAGGCGGTGGTGCAGTGGAGCTGGGAGTTGCTGGACCCGGCCGAACGCCTGCTGGCCCGCCGTTTCGCGGTATTCGCCGGCGACGTCACCGCCGGCACGGCCGCATCGGTCTGCGAAATCGACGAGGCCGACGAACTGCTCTCGAACCTGGCCGAGAAATCCCTGGTCGAGGTGCGTGGTGGCCGTTACCGGATGCTGGAGACGATCCGCGCCTACGGCTCGGCGCGGCTGGCCGAATCCGGTGAACTCGAGCGGTTGCGCGACGCGTGTGCCCGCCACTACGCCGACCTGGCCGAGCAGGCCGATCCGCTGCTGCGCGGGCCGGACCAATTGCGTTGGCTGACAGTGCTGTCCGAGGAACACGACAATCTGCAGGCGGCACTGCGCTGGGCCGTGCGCGCCGATCCCGCTCTGGCGCGACAGCTCGTCGCCGCGCAGGCGTGGTACTGGTGGCTCAGCGGTCATCCGGGCGACGCCGTGGAACTGGCGGGCGAGTTGCTGCGAGTACTCGATCCGGACCCGTGCGCCGAGGAATACGCGCTGTGCGCGGCGGTCGCCGCGCGGGGAGAGGCGGGCCCGTCGCCTGCGGTCGGAACTGCCGTTTCGGCGGTGTCGCGCCTCGAAAAGCCGCTGCGGCGACCGCATCTGGTATTCCTGCTGGCCATGGCCGGTGGGTTGCCCGGCCCGCAGGGCGAGCGCCTGGGCGGGTTGTTCGGGCCCGACCCGTGGGCGCGGGCATTTCGCTGTCTGGGCAACGGGCTGGGCCTGCTGATGTCCGGGCAGCCCGAACTCGCCGAACTCGAATTGCGGTGTGCGCTCACGGGATTCCGCGACACCGGCGATCGGTGGGCGATCGCGACCACGCTCGACAAACTGGCTGTCGTCGCCGACTGGCGCGGGGAGCGCGACGCGGCCCTGGAATCGATCGACGAGGCCGTGCTCTTGTTCGCCGAGCTGGGCGTCGGCGACGAGGCGGCCGACCTGTTGAACCGCCGCGGCGACATGCTGGCGCGCCACCCGGCCCAGGCGGCCGACCTGGGCGCGGCCGAGGCCGCCTACCGCCGCGCGGGCGGGCTGGCCCGGGCAGCGGGCGCGACGGCCATGTACGTCGACGCGCTGCGCGGGCTCGGCGACCTGCGCGGGACCGCTGGACAGACGGCCGAGGCGCGACGGCATTACACCGCGGCCCTCGAGTTCCCCGACAACGGGTCGGTCGGCATGATCGAAGCACGGTCTCGCAGCCTCATCGGAATGGGCCGGCTGGCGCTGATGGACGGCGATATCGCGGCCGGCCGGGCGGCAGCATGCGAAGCATTCGAGTTGTCGCACCGGGTATCCCGGCCGGTGGCCGCCGAGGCCGTCGAAGCGGTGGCCGGATTCGCCACCGCCCTCGGGCAACCCGAACGCGGCGCGGAGTTGCTCGGCGCGGCCGAAGCGTTACGCGGAATGCCCTCTGCCGCAGGCGGTGTGGCCGCCGACACCGTCGCGCGATGCCGTACCGAGCTGGGCGAACACGTTTTCCGGGCCGAGTACGCGCGCGGCGCCGGCCGCACGGTCGAACAGGTGGCCGCGCTGATCGGTGAGTGGCGGTGAGCCGACGGTGAGGATTCGGTGAGCGCTGCTCGCGAAGCTTGTCCCATGACAACGCAGCAGTTCACCAGCAAAACGGTTCTCATCTCCGGCGCGAGTGTCGCCGGTCCGGCCCTGGCCTACTGGCTGGCCCGGTACGGGTTCGCCGTCACCGTCGTCGAGCAGGCGCCCAGCCTGCGGGAGGGCGGTTACAAGGTCGACATCCGCGGTGTGGCGATGGATGTGATCGACCGGATGGGCCTGTCACAGGAGGTTCGCAAGGCCTCCACCGCGATCCGCGGCGGGGCCTGGGTCGACGGCAACGGCAAGGCACTGGCCACGCTCGGACCCGAACTGATCGGGTTGCGCTCCCGCGGCGACGACGAGGTGCTGCGCGGAGATCTGTCCCGGATTCTCTTCGACGCCACCAAGGACGCGGTCGAATACCTGTACGGCGATTCGATCGTCGAGCTCACCGAGCAGTCCGAGGGGGTACGGGTCCGCTTCCGCAACGCCGCGCCGCGGGTTTTCGATCTGGTGATCGGAGCCGACGGCATGCATTCGGCGGTGCGCCGGTTGACCTTCGGAGCCGAGGAACAGTTCGCCCGGCACACCGGGATGGCCGCCTGTGTGGTCTCGGTACCGAATTTTCTGGAACTCGACCGCTGGGAGCTGATCTATCCCATCCCCGGGCAGGTGGTGCAGGTGTACGCGACCGAGCGCGGTGTGGCCAAGGCGCAGTTCATCTTTCAGCTCCCCGAGCAAGTGCCCGATCGGCGCGACCGCGCCGCTCAGCAACAGTTGGTGGCCGATGCGTTCGCCGATGCCGAATGGCAGACACCGGCGCTGCTCCGCGCTGTGCCGGACTCCCCGGACTTCTACTTCGACACGGTCAGCCAGATTCACCTCGACCGCTGGTCGCACGGGCGCGTCGCGCTGGTCGGCGATGCCGCGTGGTGCCCGTCACCGCTGTCCGGGCAGGGCACGAGCATGGCGCTGATCGGCGCGTATGTCCTTGCGGGAGAGCTGAAATCCGCGGCCGGGGATCATCGCGTCGCCTTCGATCGCTACCAGCGCGCGCTGGCTGATTACGTCGGCGAGAACCTGCCCCTGGGCTGGAACAACGCCACCCAGATGGTCGCCGCGGACCGGCGCGCGATCCGGTTCCAGACCACCATGTTGCGAATGCTGCGCCACATGCCCTGGAAGGGCTTGGCCTTGCGGCCGATCATCAAGCCGCTCGAGCACGCCGCCAACGCCGTTCGGCTCGCGGATTACTGAGCGGTTCGGCTCGAACCGCTTCGCTCACTTACTTTTTCGAGGAGTACCCCATGAGTATCGTCACCGGCCCCATCTTCCAGTTGGCATGGGTCGTAACCGACCTGGACAGCGCCGAAAGGCAATTCGGCGAACAGTACGGCGTAGACACCTGGACGCGTATGCCCAGCACGCACTTCGGGCCCGATCAGGCGCGCTACCGCGGTGCGCCCGCCGACTACGTCGTCGACACCTCGCTGGCCTACGCCGGCGGTCAGCAACTCGAACTGATCGCCCCGGTTTCGGGTGAGAACCTGTACACCGAACAGTTGGCGCGCTCCGGCCCCGGACTCAACCACATCGCCTACGTCCCCGAGGATTTCGATGCCGCACTCGCGCGGGCACGCGCCACCGGCACCGAAGTGGTCCAGCACTGCACGGTCGTCGAACTCGGGATGGAATTCGCCTACCTGGCCGGCGGGCCGCTCGGCGCGCACATCGAACTGCTGCGTTTGCCCGACGGCGCCCGGGCCCTGTTCGACAGTATGATTCCCGCCGGTTACCACAACCCCTGGCATCGGGCGTAGCCGCTGCGGGCTGATACATTCCGGTACATTCCGGCTTCTATTCTCGAGGACGATGCCGGTTCGCCCGGACAACGGTGGGGTGCGCCGAGAGGAGCGGGCGTTGGGCACAGGACGGGGTTGGCGGCAGGCCGGGGTGATCGCGGGCATCGTGGCGGTGCTGATCGCGGGGCCCGCGGCGCTGGCGGCGCTGGTGCCGGCGCGGGAGACGCCGGTGAGCGGCGGTGCGGCGATCCGGCTCACCGCACCGGGGCAAGCGCCGGAGACGATCGAATTCTCCGGCGTGGACGGCTGGAGTCGGCGGCCGACCGGCGACCGGACCACCGCGATCCTGGACGGCTCGAATGGGCGGGTGCTGATGGTGACCCTGGTCAACGGGGTCACCGATTTCGGCTCGGCGGCTCGATGGCGACGAGAAGTGCTGGGGGCCCAGGCTTTTGCGGTGCGGGAGGACGGCGGCAAGATCGCCAACACGTACGGATTCGCCGGGCCGACCTGCCGGGGCAGTGCCCGTCCGGGGGTGTGCGCGATTCTGGGCAAGGGCAATCTGGCGGTGTCGGTACTGATCAGCGGGACCGACACCGGCGCGGATCTGCAACCGATCGTGTACTCGCTGCGGGTCGCGTCATGACCTGGTTCCGGCCGGGTTCGGCGCTGTGGTGGACGTACTGCCTGATCTGCCTGGCCGGATCGATCGCGTTGGTGCTGCAGATCCTTCCGGCGGCGTTGCTCACCTGGCCGTCGATCCTGGTCGGGCTGCCGTTCATGGTGGTGACGCTGCTGGTGGTCGCCGCATTCCTGTTCTGGCTGGATCTGTACCGCGACCACGTGCGGATCCGGGTCGTGCTCGCGATGGGGTTCGTCTGGGGCGCGGCGGCCGGGCCGGGAATCGCGATCTTCGGCAACGACAACCTGATTCACGCCATCCGGAACATCGCCGGGGACGCCTTCGCGGTGGACTGGCAGGCCCCGATCTCGGCATCGATCATCGAGGAGGGCATCAAGGGCGCGGGCGTTCTCGCCGTCGCCTGGCTGTTCCGTCCGCAGCTGAGCAGGCCCATGCACGGGCTGCTGCTCGGCGGGTTCACCGGACTGGGATTCCAGATCAGCGAGGACGCCACCTACCAGGCCAATGCCGTCTTGCAGTCCGCGCAGGGCGATACCGGCACCGCGGTGCTGGTGGGAATTCTGCGGCTGCTGACCGCCGTCACCTCGCACTGGATGCTGACCGGAATCGCCGGAATCGGCATCGTCGTCGCGGTCGGCGCGACGTACTGGTCGCGCCCGCGGCGGGCAGCGGCCCTCGTGGTCTGCTATCTGCTCGGTGCCGCAATGCATTTCGGCTGGGACGCGCCCATGTCGGGGGCGACCGGATTCGGCAGCGTGGTGCGCCGGACCGTGGTGTACGTCGTCGTGTTCATCGTGGTCTACCTCTGGGTCGCCCGCATCGAAACACGCTGGTACCGATCGGTTGTCGACTGGACGGTCGCCCGCGGCCTCGCCCCGCCCGACGAGTTGAACAGCCTGACCTCCCGCCGCAGCAGGTGGCGGACGCGGCGCGCACTGCGGGTGCCGCACCGGATCGCGGTTCCGCGCCGTCGCGAACTACTGGACTGGGTACAGGCCGTGGATGCCCGAATTCCCCGCCCCGACGGTGCGATACTCGGAGGGTCGGCCGGGCCCGGCCTCGATCACGGAGCCCGCCGAGATCGACCGCACCACCCGACAACCGACTCGTGAGGAGTGGACGATGCTGGCAGCACGACTGCATCTGGAACCCGAACGTCATCTGTCACTGGACAACGTTCCCGTCCCCGATCCCGGACCGGATCAGGTGCTGATCGAAGTCGCGGCGGCGGGGGTGTGCCTATCGGACGTGCATCTCATCGACGGCACCCTGACCCCGCTGTTCCTCGACGGCGGCGTGGTCACCCTGGGACACGAGGTCGCCGGGACCGTGCACACGCTGGGCCCGGGAGTGACCGCGGCCAAGGTGGGCGACCGGGTGCTGCTGCAGGCCGGTGAGCAGCGCAACGGCGCGGTGTTCACCCGCGGCGTCGACTACGACGGCGGCTGGGCCGAATACGCTCTCGCGCGCGTGGACACGCTGGTCCCGATTCCCGACGATCTGCCCTTCGAGCAGGCCTGCTTCATCCCGGACGCGGTCTCGACGCCGTGGGCGGCGATCACCGCGACCGCACAGGTGCGCGCGGCCGAACCGGTCGGCGTCTGGGGTGTGGGCGGCCTCGGCGCGCACGGTGTACAACTGCTGCGGTTGCTGGGCGCGGCCCCGATCATCGCGGTGGACCCACTGCCCGCCGCACGCGACCGCGCCCTCGAATTCGGCGCGGATCTGGCCCTCGACCCCGCCGATCCCGAGCTGCGCAGTCAGGTTTTCGCGGCGACGAGCGGCACCGGACTGGCCGCCGCCTTCGACTTCGCCGGCGTCGCCGCCGTGCGCGAGCAGGCGGTCATCTGTCTCGGACCGGGCGGGCGGCTGGTACTGGTCGGGCTGACCGACAAGCCGATCACCATCACCGGCGGCACCGCGTTCAGCTATTTCGGGCAGCAGTTGCGCGGGCATTACGGTTCGGCCCCCGAACACGTCACCGAACTGGTGAAACTTCAACGCCTGCACCGGGTGGGCTTCGCCCGGTCGGTCAGTGCCGTGCTGCCGCTGGCCGACGCGGCGAAGGCGGTCGCCGCACTCGAGTCCAAACAGGGCAACCCCATCCGGATAGTCCTGCAACCCTAGTATGAGAGGGTTGGTGCCTCGAGATATCAGCACCGGTACCGCACAAG
>CBJNFW010000111.1:0-25211 GCA_966435935.1 uncultured Nocardia sp. | reverse complement strand
GTTCCAGAACTTGTGTGTTCGCCGCCACACTCCGAATTCCCCCGGCGCCCCAGGCTCCGGGGCACCGAAAAGGGGGAATTACTGCGTCTTCCGACATGTAACCGAAACGTCGGCGATCACCCGAACCACACATCTTCACGGTGACCCGACGGGCAACGCCTCCTCTCTCCTGACGGACAACTTCATCCGTCCGTGCAACTTCATCGTGTTACCCAGCGGGCGGTGGGACCTCGTACATGCTGGTCCCGTGGCCGCGCCCGCCGTCCTCGTCACGGGCAGTTCATCATCTCCCGTGCAGTTTCGACTCTTCCTTCTCCGTCAACGAGAGAGAAATTACCGCGCAATGAACCGGATGTCTACTGTCATCACTGAAGAGTTTTTGTAGCGCGTCTTGCCGGAGCGGGGCTCCCGATCGCTGACGAGCCGTCACGCGGCTCACCCACCCCGCGTACAGGGGAGGTGTGTGGCATGCTGGGTGTCGAGCACGGGTTGTTGCAGTGATCGCCCGGCTCGCTACAGGAAGTCACCAAAAAGTATGTCGCAAGGCAGTGTGAAGTGGTTTAACGGCGAAAAGGGCTTCGGGTTCATCGCGCAGGACGCGGGCGGCCCGGATGTGTTCGTCCACTATTCCGAGATTTCCGGCTCCGGCTATAAGTCCCTCGACGAGGGCCAGCGCGTCGAGTTCGAGGTCGGGCAGGGCCAGAAGGGCCCGCAGGCTCAGAGCGTCCGCGTCATCTAGGAGCAGATGAGAGCAGAAACCCGCGCGATCCGCGCGGGTTTCGTGCTTTTTCCGGGGCGGACCCCGCAAGGCGTGCGTCGTGGCCCTGCGGTGTCTATCGGATTGATGACCAGGCTGCTATGTCCGGTTGGCGATCAAACAGGGGCCTGCTTGGCTTCACGCAAAACCCCTTCTCGTGGCGGGAATCGAGGGTTACGAGGCCATGAACGTTCACGGCCGGGCCCTCTTCGAACAGCGGTGGCCCCGACATCCTCGCGCGGTCGCCACGTCACGACCGCCACCATTACCAACCGGATCGCCGGCAGGCCCCTTCCAGGGAATTGCCGGTGTCGATCAGTTCGCGCACGCGTGCGGCGATCCGCAGCTGGTAGCGCGAGTAGCGGCGATGCCCGCCCGCGGAGCGCTGTGGGGTCAACAGCTGCGCGGCGTCGAGGCTGCGCAGGAACGCCTGGGTAACGCCGAGGATTTCCGCCGCACGGCCCATGCTGTAGGCGGGGAAATCCTCGTCATCGAGCCTGCCGTTCCCCTGGTCCCCCGGCACCGCCGGTTGGAGTCGTATCGCTGCCTCCACCGACGACCTGCGCGAATAGAATCGGGAACGGTGTGCATCGTGGGCTGCTGTCAGATTCGGCGCTCCCCATGATCAGGGATCGGCGACCGACAACGTCCACCCTTTCGTGTCGCGGTTCGCCCCCTGCCGCTAGGCTGCGGCGCGCCGCCGCTATCACACCTCAACCCGATTCCAGGTCATACCAAGGGATTACATCGAACGAGAATCCGGTCGATAACTTCGAATCGTCCCTCCCGCTCTCGACACAAGCAGCCTCCGCTGAAATCGAAGCCCCCGATCGACATCGGTCGATCGGCATCGAGGACGCGCGAAGTTGGCATCTCCGACCCAGCTCTCAGGAAGATTTCATGACCACACCAGCCTTGGTTCCACAGTCATTTCCACGATCAGCGCGACCCGGCGCCGACGGTGACTACGCCCGTCTGTTGCGACGGATCTCCGACGCGGGACTGATGACCCGGCGTCCCCTCTACTACACGGTCCGGCTCAGCCTCGTCGGGATCGCGTTCACCGCCGGCTGGGCAGGGTTTGTCCTGGTCGGTGACTCGTGGTGGACGCTCATGATCGCGGCGTTCATGGCCGTGACGTGCGCTCAGGTCGCCCTGGTCATGCACGATGTCGCGCACCGCCAAGTCTTCCGGCTACGACGGCCAACCAAGATCATGGGCCGGGTCGTCGGCAACGCCGGAATAGGCCTGGCCTACGGGTGGTGGCAGGACAAGCACACCCGCCATCACGCCAACCCGAACCACGAGGAACTCGACCCCGACGTCACACCCGACATTCTCCTCTGGTCACAACGCCAAGCACGCGCCAGCCGCGGCGTGGCCCGCCTCATCGGGAGGGCACAAGCATTCCTGTTCTTCCCCTTGCTGATGCTGCTGGGCCTGAACCTGCACCTGTCCAGCGTCCGCGCGCTCGCAAACCGATCGGTCAAACACCGCGCACTGGAAGGCGCGCTGCTGTTCGGCCACTTCACCACCTATATAGCCGCACTGTTCGCGATTCTGCCCGCCGACAAAGCCTTCGCGTTCCTCGCCGTACACCAAGCGCTGTTCGGCCTGTACATGGGCTGCATCTTCGCCCCCAACCACAAGGGCATGCCGACCTTGACCGGCGACGACCGCCCCGACTACCTACGCCGGCAAGTGCTGACCTCCCGCAACGTGCGCGGCGGCGTGCTGACCGACATCGCCCTCGGCGGACTCAACTACCAGATCGAGCACCACCTGTTCCCGAGCATGCCGACACCGAACCTGCCCCACGCCCAGGTCATCGTCCGCGACTACTGCGCCGAAATCGGCGTGCCCTACCACGAAACCGGGCTGCTCTCCTCCTACCGCGAAGCACTGCAGCACCTGCACTACGTCGGCGCACCCCTGCGCACCACCGCCACACAACAGAACGCCGGATGAAAGTTCCCGCACTACACTGCGTCTCACGTCCGCAACCGTTCAACCCGGCATCCAGCATGTCGGACAATGAGCACATCCCCGGGGGACCGACGGTCACTGGTCGACACGGTTGAGTGGGTCGCGGCCAGTAGCCACCGATTATCTCGCCGACAGCGACGTCGGTGTCACGGTCTTTCCGACCCTCGCTGATGGTCTCGTACGAAAACCGCCGGAGGTGCGCCAGTGTCTCGACCGACCGCGCGGCGTTCTCGATGACACCGGACAACTGCGGCAGGGCCCGCTGCTGACCTTCAACCGTCCGCAGCACCATCGCCCTCTACTCGAGGTAATCCCGAAGCAACTGTGAGCGCGACGGGTGACGGAGCTTCGACATCGTCTTCGACTCGATCTGCCGGATCCGCTCACGGGTGACACCGTAAACCTTGCCGATGTCATCGAGCGTTCGAGGCCGCCCATCACCCAAGCCGTAACGCAGACGCATGACGCCGGCTTCACGCTCGCTGAGCGTATCGAGCACCGACCGCAACTGCTCCTGCAACAGGGTGAACGCCACCTTCTCGACCGCCACGACCGCCTCGGAGTCTTCGATGAAATCACCGAACTGGGCCGCGCCCTCGTCACCGAGCGGCTGGTCCAACGAGATCGGTTCCCGTGCGATCTGCCGAACCTCGAGAACCTTCGCGGGTGCAATACCCAACTCCGAGGCAAGCTCTCGGGCTGTCGCCTCACGGCCCAGCTGCTGAAGCAGTTCACGCTCCGCACGCCCGAGCTTGTTGATCATCTCCACCATGTGCACAGGGATCCGTATGGTGCGGGCCTGGTCGGCCATGGCCCGAGAAATCGCCTGGCGAATCCACCATGTGGCATACGTCGAGAACTTGAAACCTCTGCTGTAGTCGAACTTTTCCACCGCCCGCACCAGACCCAGATTGCCCTCCTGGATCAGGTCGAGGAACGCCATACCCAGACCGGTGTACCGCTTGGCGATCGAGACCACCAGCCGCAGGTTCGCCTCGAGCAGATGATCCTTGGCCGCGATGCCGTCCTGCACCAGCCAGGTCAGGTCCCGGCGACGAGCGATCGCCAGACCCGAAGGTCCCTCGCATTCGGCCCGCAGTTTCTGCACCGCATACAGACCGACTTCGATCCGGACCGCGAGATCGACCTCCTCGGCCGCGGAGAGTAGAGGGACTCGCCCGATCTGCTTCAGATACGCCCGTGTCGAGTCCCCACCGGCGGCGAACTCGGCTTCCTCGCGCGCCCGACGCAACGCCGGAGACTCCTCCGCATCCCAGATGTCGTCCGCAGCGTCTTCGTGTCCCGCCGAGTCGCCAGTGGAATCTTGGTCATTCATTTCGCCTGCGGTCGTTGCCACATTCGCCTCTCCGAGAGATTCGGGCGGCATCGCGATTCGAGAAACAGGACCGCAGAGAGGCCTCGAGCGGCTCGGCAATCACCGGGACCACCGACCAGCGTACTGGTCGACACCCGAAGTAGACGACTGACGGCCCCACCTTCCACTACGCTTCGGTGCGATCTGCCATGTGGTCAGCTTCAGTAACTCCAGGCAGCGCCCGTCAGTTGCGACATGGCACGTCCACCGAAACGTCAAATCGGATAAGCATTCACGATGACCAGACGTTTTCCGGTTGCCCATGTTTTGCGATTCCTGCCGGGGGCACCAACCTGCATATACGTTTGCGCAGGTAAGCGGGTACATCGGACACGCACCACTCCTCCGGATGATGAAATGCGCAGGTCAAGCGGTTGCCCTGGTTTGAATCCTCCGAAGAACCACAAAACATGGGCAACCAGGCCCGCCCCCGCTGAGAGGGAGGATCAGCTGACCTCGGAGTAGCCCGCGTGCCACTTCAACAGGGCCGCAATCGCTTTCGCCTGCGCCGCAACGAGACGCTCGCCTTCTACCGACGTATCGAACGTAATAAGACGCGGTCAGCTCGCCAATTCGCTGGACGGAGCCCCTGAGCTGCCCTGAGGTTTCCCCGCTGAGCCGGAGAGCTGATTATCTGGCTCCGGCTGGACCCCGTTGATGGTAGCTGGCCCCGTATTCGTCCGGTGACCGCCAGTCCAGCTTCTGGTGTCGGACAAAACTGCCACTGCGGGTACCGACCGTGGTGCCCGCAGTGCCCAGCGGCAGCGCCACCCGGAGAGGTGGTCGATCGCGGCGACCACCGCGTCGCAATCTCCATAGTGATCGCCCCCTGTTCCGGCAGGACCAATCGGTTTCGCGTTTTTCGCCTTGTCGGACCGTGTCGTGCCTTCGGTGTGGCCGGAAGGATTGGCGGTGTCGAGTATCCCGGCGGCCGGCCGGTCGCGCCGATCCGAAGGAATTGATATGGCCACTGCTGTAGGAATCGATCTGGGGACGACGAATTCTGTCATCGCGAGCTGGCAGGGCGGCGAGCCGGTGGTGATCGCCAATGCCGAGGGCGCGCGCACCACACCATCGGTGGTTGCGTTCACCGAAGGCGGTGAGCGGCTTGTCGGTCAGCTTGCCCGCAGACAGTCGATTTTGAACCCGAAGGGCACCATCTATTCGGCGAAGCGATTCATCGGCCGTCATTTCGACGAAATTTCGGAGGAAGCCAAGGCTGTGAGCTTCGACGTCGTCGAGGGCGACGGCGGCGTCGCTCGATTCGATGTGCGAGGCAAGAAGTATGCGCCCGAGGAGATCAGCGCGCTGGTGCTGCGCAAGCTGGTCGATGACGCGAGCAAATATCTGGGTGAGCGGGTCAAAGAAGCGGTGATCACCGTGCCTGCCTACTTCAACGACGCACAGCGCAATGCCACCAAGGACGCGGGCCGGATCGCGGGACTCGACGTCCTGCGCATCATCAACGAACCGACTGCCGCTGCTTTGGCGTACGGATTGGACAAGAAGACCCACGAGACGGTGCTCGTCTTCGATCTCGGCGGTGGCACCTTCGATGTCAGCCTGCTCGACGTCGGTGACGGTGTGGTCGAGGTCCGTTCCACCGCGGGTGATTCCCATCTGGGCGGGGACGACTTCGACCGCCGCATCGTCGACTATCTCGCCGACGAATTCCAGCGTGCGGAGCACATCGACCTGCGTGCCGATCCGCAAGCGCTGCAACGGCTTTTCGAGGCAGCGGAGAAGGCCAAGGTCGAGCTGTCCTCGGTGACCCAGACACAGGTGAATCTGCCGTTCGTGACCGCCGACGCGAACGGACCCAAGCACCTCACCACCACGATCATGCGCTCGAAGTTCGAGGACTTGACCGCGGATCTGGTGCAGCGCTGTCTCGGCCCGGTGGAACAGGCCATGCAGGATGCCAAAGTCACCGCCAACGACATCGACGAGGTGATCCTGGTCGGCGGATCCACCCGCATCCCGGCGGTACAGGCGCTGGTGCGGCGGTTGACCGGCGGCAAGGATCCGAATATGAGCGTCAACCCCGACGAGGTCGTCGCGCTCGGCGCGGCGGTCCAGGCGGGCGTGCTCAAGGGAGAGGTCTCCGATGTGCTGCTGCTGGACGTCACGCCGCTGTCGCTCGGTGTGGAGACTCAGGGCGGGGTGATGACGAAGATCATCGAGCGCAATACCACCATTCCGGCCCGGCGCAGCGAAGTCTTCTCCACCGCGGAGGACAACCAGCGCGCTGTCGATGTGGTGGTGCTCCAGGGTGAACGCGAGCGCGCTTCCGACAACCGCGTGCTCGGCCGGTTCCGGTTGGAGGACATCCGGCCGGCGCCACGCGGCCAGGCGCAGGTCGAGGTCACTTTCGATATCGACGCCAACGGCATCCTGAATGTCACCGCGCGTGACAAGGACACGGGCAAAGAGCAGAGCATCACCATCAGCGAGCAGTCCAATCTGGACCAGAGCGAGGTGGACCGGATGCTCGCCGAGGCCGAGCAGCACCGCCGCGAAGACGAGGAACTGCGCAAGGCCGTCGATGCCCGCAACGCGTTGGATTCGGCCGCGTACCAGGTGGAGCGGCGCCTGGCCGAACTCGGTGACAGCGCGCCGCCGCACGAGCGGGCACGCGCTGAGATGCTGATCGCCGACGCCAGACAGGCGGTCAAAGAAGAAGCGCCGCTGGATCGGGTGCAGTCGCTCACCTCGGAACTGCAGCAATTGCAGTACGGGTTGCAGTCCGCGCAATCCGGTGGCGACCGACAAGCGAGCTACGCGGGCACCGCCGGTACGGGCGGGGGTGCGGGCTCATCCGGTGACGATGACGTGATAGACGCCGAATTCGACCGGAGTTGAGGGAACTTCCCATGGATTCCTCTGCTGACCAGTCGACTGCCGATGATGCACCTGATCCCGATGCGGCACCGGAACAGCTCGACGCCCGGGTCGCCGAGTTGGAAGATCGCTGGCGTCGCACGGCCGCCGATCTGGACAACCTACGCAAGCGCTACGCCAGAGATCTCGATCGAGAGCGCGCGGCCGAACGATCGAAGGTGGCGGCCGCCTGGCTACCGATGCTGGACAACTTGGAACTGGCCCTTGCGCATGCGAACGGCGAGGCGGACCCGCTCGTCGCGGGCGTCCGCGCGATCCGGGACCAAGCGGTGCAGGTACTCGAACAGCTCGGCTACCCGAGACATTCGGAGGTGGGGGTGCCGTTCTCCCCGGAAATGCACGAGGTGGTCAGCGTGGTCGACCGGCCCGATTTCCCGCCGGGGACCGTGGTCGAGGTGCTGCGCCCCGGATACGGCGAGAACGGACGGCAACTGCGTCCGGCAGCCGTAACCGTCAGCAGAAGCGAGGGGTGAGCGTCGATGGCGCACGACTACTACGAGGTCCTCGGGGTTCCCCGCGACGCCGACAAGGACCGGATTCAGCAGGCATATCGCACGCTGGCGCGGCGATATCACCCGGATGTGAATTCGGATCCGGCGGCGGAGGATCGGTTCAAGGAGGTCAGCGAGGCGTACGAGGTGCTGTCCGATCCGTCGACGAGGAGTCGTTACGACCGCTTCGGTGAAGACTTCCGGCGGGTGCCGGAGGATTACGACGAACGGGTCGGCGCGGCCACCGGCGGATTCGGCGGCGGCAGAGGTGGTTTCGGGGGCGGGACCCGCGTGCACTTCGATCGCGGCTTCGACGGCAACGTCGACTTCGGCGACATATTCGGCGATATCTTCGGTGGCCGGGGCGGCGGATACGGACCGATTCCGGGGGCCGATCAGGAGGCGGTCCTGGAGCTGACCCTCGAGGAGGCCTACCGCGGCGGCAAGCGCAAGCTCGGACTCGACGGGCGCAGCTACGACGTCGACATCCCCGCCGGGGTGATCGACGGCCAGCGGATCCGGCTGGCCGGGCAAGGCGGCAGAGGCAGCGGCGACGCACCGGCCGGAGATCTCTACCTCGTCGTGCGCATCAAGCCGCATCCGCGCTTCCGGTTGATCGGCCGCGACATCTACCTCGACCTACCCGTCTCCCCGTGGGAGGCGGTGCTCGGCGCCACCGTCGCGGTCCCCACTCCGAGCGGCGAGGCGAAGGTCAAAGTGCCGCCGGGCTCCTCGACCGGGCGCAAGCTGCGATTGCGTGGCGCGGGCATGCCCAACGCTCGCGGCGCCGACGGCAACCTTTATGCCGAGGTCAAGGTCATGGTGCCGTCGAAACCGACCGCGCGGGAACGGGAGTTGTTCGAGCAGTTGGCCGCCGAATCGAGCTTCGATCCGAGGAGAGAGCAATGAGTGCGCCCACACCGCAATACCTGCTCGTGCGGCGACCGGGACTGCGGCTCGACGAATTTTCGCGGCGGTCCGGCCTGCATCCGGACATGGTGCGCAAATTGGTCGCGCTCGGACTGCTCGACTGTGCCCGCGAAGGTAGCGAACTTCGCTTCGAGCCGTCCACGGTCGCCGTTGTCGCCCGAATCCAGCGCTTGCGGTCCGGGCTCGGATTGAACTATGCGGCAATCGGGTTGGTGCTCGATCTGCTGAAGCGAATCGAAGAACTCGAAGCTGCCCCTCGTCGAAGGAGGACGTCGCGATGGACACCAGCAAGCTGACGGAGAAATCTCGGGAAGCCTTGAGCGAAGCGCAGAACGCGGCCACGCGATCGGGGCACAGCGAGGTGGACGGCGAGCACCTGTTGCTCGCCTTGATCGACCAGCGCGACGGGCTGGTGCCCCGGCTGCTCGACCAAGCGGGTGCGGATCTCGACGCGTTGCGCGCCGATCTGGATCGCGAGTTGGCCCGCCGGCCCAAGGTCAGTGGTCCGGGCGCCGCACCGGGGCAGGTGATGGTCACCCAGCGATTGGCGGCGCTGCTCGAAGCGGCCGAGCGAGAAGCCAAGCGGCTCAAGGACTCCTACGTTTCGGTGGAGCACCTGGTGATGGCGCTGGCCGAAGAGGGATCGGGCACTGCGGCGGGCCGGATCCTCGCCGGTCAGGGCATCACCAGAGAGTCGTTCCTGCAGGCGCTCACCACGGTTCGCGGCAATCAGCGAGTGACCTCGGCGACCCCGGAGGGCGCTTACGAGGCACTCGAGAAATACGGCCGCGACCTCGTCGCCGAAGCAAGCGCGGGCAAGCTGGACCCGGTCATCGGCCGAGACGCCGAGATCCGCAGGGTGACACAGATTTTGAGCAGAAAGACCAAGAACAATCCGGTATTGATCGGCGATCCCGGCGTCGGCAAGACCGCGATCGTGGAGGGCCTGGCCCAGCGCATCGTCCGGGGCGATGTGCCGGAAGGCCTGCGCGACAAAACGATCTTCTCCCTCGATATGGGTTCGCTGGTCGCCGGGGCGAAATATCGAGGCGAGTTCGAGGAACGTCTGCAGGCCGTGCTGTCGGAGGTGAAGGCGGCCGAGGGCCGCATACTGCTGTTCGTCGACGAGCTGCACACCGTGGTCGGCGCGGGATCGGTCGGCGGTGAAGGATCCCTCGACGCGGGCAATATGCTCAAGCCGATGCTCGCCCGCGGCGAGCTGCACATGATCGGCGCCACCACCCTGGACGAGTACCGCAAACACATCGAACCCGACGCGGCCCTGGAACGTCGATTCCAGACTGTCCTGGTGGACGAGCCCAGCGTGGAGGACGCGGTGTCCATCCTGCGCGGCCTGCGCGAACGGCTCGAGGTCTTCCACGGCGTGAAGATTCAGGACGGCGCGCTGGTGGCGGCCGCGACACTGTCGCATCGCTACATCACCGACCGCTTCCTGCCGGACAAAGCCATCGACCTGGTCGACGAGGCGTGTGCTCGGCTGCGCACCGAAATCGACTCCATGCCAGCCGAACGCGACGAACTCACCAGAAAGTTGACCCGCCTCGAGATCGAAGATTCGGCACTGTCCAAGGAGACCGACGCGGCCAGCAAGGCTCGCCTCGAGGAGCTTCGAAAAGAACTCGCCGATCTGCGGGCCGAAGCCGACTCGAGACACGCCCAATGGGAGGCGGAACGGCAGGCGATCCGGCGGGTGCAGAAATTGCGTGGACAACTCGAGCGGCTGCGCCACGAAGCCGAAGAGGCCGAACGCAATTACGACCTCGACCGCGCTGCCGAATTGCGCTACGGCGAGATCACCAACCTGGAACGCAATCTGCAAGCGGCAGAGGAACAATTGCGATCCAAGCAGGGCAAGCAACCGTTGCTGCGCGAGGTTGTCACCGCGGACGAGATCGCCGAAATCGTCGCCGCGTGGACCGGAATCCCGGTAGCCCGGCTACAGGAGGGCGAGCGGGAAAAGTTGCTACGGCTCGACGAAATCCTGCACGAGCGGGTGGTCGGGCAAGAGGAGGCAGTACAACTCGTCGCGGACGCGGTGATCCGGGCCCGGTCGGGCATCCGCGACCCACGCAGGCCGATCGGATCGTTCATCTTCCTCGGGCCCACCGGCGTCGGCAAGACCGAACTCGCGAAGACCTTGGCCGCGGCGCTTTTCGACAGCGAGGACAATATGGTGCGCCTGGACATGAGCGAATACCAGGAGCGGCATACGGTCAGCAGGCTGATCGGCGCGCCTCCCGGCTACGTCGGTTATGACGAGGGCGGGCAACTCACCGAGGCGGTGCGACGCAAGCCGTATTCGGTGGTGTTGTTCGACGAGATCGAGAAGGCGCACGCCGACGTGTTCAACACCCTGTTGCAGGTGCTCGACGACGGCCGGATCACCGATTCGCAAGGCCGACAAGTCGATTTCCGCAACACCGTGGTCATCATGACCTCGAATATCGGCTCCCAGCACCTCCTCGACGGCGTCACCGCCCACGGCGAAATCAAGCCGGACGCACGGGATCGGGTGCTCGCCGAGCTACGCGGACACTTCCGCCCCGAGTTCCTCAACCGCGTCGATGACATCGTGCTGTTCACGCCGCTGACGCTGCCGCAGATCGAGCACATCGTCGAGCTACAACTCGAAGAACTCCGACGTCGCCTGACCGAACGCCAGATCAGTCTCGATATCACCCCGCAGGCGCGCAAGCTCATCGCCCAGCACGGATTCGATCCGGTCTACGGTGCGCGTCCGTTGCGCCGCTACATCGCACACGAAGTCGAGACGAAGATCGGCCGGGCGCTGATGCGCGGCGATATCGGTCAGGGCGGCACCGTCACCGTCACCGTGGACGGTGCCGATCTCGCGGTCACGTACACCGCGGCCGCGATCGCGGCATGAAACGAGGTACAACCATGGAACCCGCGAAGATCAAATGCCCCGACTGCGGGAAGATCAATCGGGTCGCGGCCGCGGCGGAGGGCACACCGCGCTGCGGTAACTGCCACACACCGCTGCCGTGGATCGTCGCGGCCGGCGACAACGACTTCACCGAGGTGACCGGAAACTCTTCGGTGCCAGTCCTTGTCGACCTGTGGGCGACCTGGTGCCGGCCCTGTCTGATGGTCAGCCCGGCGCTCGAACAGCTCGCGACCGAACGGGCAGGTCGGTTGAAGCTGGTCAAGGTCGACATCGATGCCGCCCCGCGTACCGCCGAGCGGTTGGCCGTGCGGGCGGTGCCGACCTTGCTCGTGCTCGACCGCGGCGAGGCGCTGGCCCGGCAGGCGGGCGCCGCTCCGGTACCGGAACTGCGGAGATGGCTGGACCAGGCCCTCTCCGATCGAGCAGATAGGGGCGTGACCGCATGACCTCCATTCATACCGATCCCCATGTCGCTGCGATCCGACCGGTCGCCCCGCGGACACCACAGGGCTGCGAGGAGTGTCTTCGGCTCGGCACGCCATGGCTACATCTGCGGCTGTGCCTGACCTGCGGGCACGTCGGGTGCTGCGACTCGTCCCCGATGCGGCACGCGCGAGCCCACGCCGCCGGGACCGCCCACCCCATCGTCCAATCCATGGAAGCCGGCGAGAATTGGCGCTGGTGCTACGTCCACCAGAACTTCGTCTGATGAACGCCGAAACCCCCGACGATGTCGGCGCGTATCCGCGATTGTCGGACGCGCAGGTGGCGACGCTCGCGGTCGGCGGCGCCCGGCGAGCCGTGCGCGCCGGTGAGATATTGGTTCGCGCCGGCGCCCCGAGCGACGAGTTCTTCGTGATTCTGTCCGGCACCGTCGCGATCGTCGACGACGATGCGGGGCAACGCCGGGTGCTGCGCATCCACGGGCCCGGCCGATTTCTCGGTGAGCTGGGCCTGCTGGAAGGCCAGGTCGCGTTCTACACCGCGGAGATGACCGAAGACGGCGAGGTGCTGGTCGTCCCGGTCAAGCGGATCCGCGCGCTGGTCGAACACGACCCGGTGCTCAGCGACCTCATTCTGCGCGCGTATCTGATCCGGCGCTGTCGGCTGCTCGATTTCGTCTCCGGGTTCCGAATCATCGGTTCCTGTTACTCGCCCGACACCCGGCGGCTACGCGAGTTCGCGGTGCGAAACCGGTTGCCGCACAATTGGATCGACCTCGAGCGCGACAGGAGGGCAGAACAACTCCTGCGTGATCTCGGTGTCGCGCCCGAGGACACCCCGGTCGTCGTCTGGCGTGGCGAGCAGGTGCTGCGCAATCCGACGAATGCCGAATTGGGGCACCTCATCGGCCTACCGGTGCCGACCACGCTGCACGAGGTGTGCGACCTCATCGTGGTGGGTGCCGGCCCAGCCGGTCTGGCCGCCGCGGTGTACGGCGCCTCGGACGGGCTCGACACCTCGGTGCTGGAGGCGATCGCGGCGGGTGGGCAAGCGGGCACGTCCTCGCGGATCGAGAACTATCTGGGCTTTCCCGCGGGTATCTCCGGCACCGAGCTGGCCGAGCGAGCGGTCATCCAGGCCGGAAAGTTCGGCGCCCGATTGCTGGTGTCCGCGCAAGTAGTCGGGCTGGAAGCCGACGATGGACACCATCTGCTGCGACTGGCCGAAGGCGGCGCGCTCCTCGGCCGCACCATCGTGCTGGCCACCGGCGCTCGCTATCGCAGACTCGCCGTGACCGGAATCGAGCGTTTCGAGGGCACCGGCGTGTACTACGCCGCGACCCATCAAGAGGCGGCGATGTGCGGCGTGGACCCGGTAGCTGTCGTCGGCGGCGGTAACTCCGCCGGGCAGGCGACGGTATTTCTCGCCGACCGTGTCGAACACGTGCACCTACTCATCCGAGGTGGCGATCTCGGCAAGAGCATGTCCCGGTATCTGGTCGAGCAGATCGAGCAGCACCCGCGTGTGACGGTGCACCGCAACACCGAGGTGCGCGAGGTCACCGGCGGCGGCGAACTCGAAGCAATCGTGGTCGAGAACAACCGCACCGAGGAGCGGGACCAGCTCGCGGTGCGCGCCCTCTTCGTTTTCATCGGGGCCATCCCGTACACCGGGTGGTTGGCGGACACCGTCGCGCTCGACGCGCACAGCTTCGTCCGTACCGGCCCGGACGCGGTGTACCCGTCCGAGCAGCAGCGCGATTCCGACCGCAGACCGCTACCGCTCGAAACAAGCAGGCCCGGCGTCTTCGCTGTGGGCGACGTCCGTAGCGGCTCGGTCAAGCGAGTCGCGTCCGCCGTGGGTGAAGGCGCGATGGCGGTCCGCCATATCCACGAATACATCGAGAGGAGCTGACCGAAATGCCGGTAATGGGCGTTGTCAAGTTTCAGCGTTTCTTTCGTGCCGCGGCCGGGCTGCAGGTGCACCGCAACGATCTCGAGCGCTACACCGAGTTCATCGACGACAAGATCTACGACCTGTTCGTCGTTGCCAAGGCGTCGGCGAAGGCGAACTCGCGCGATGTGATCGAACCGTGGGACCTTCCGATCACCGCGGGACTGCAGCAGAGCATCCATCGGTTCGAGAAGCTGGATGAGGATATCGAGCTGCAACCGCTGCTCGACCAGCTCGCCGCACGACCGCCGCTCGACCTCGCCGTCTCCGAGGGCACCGAGCACCGACTGCCGCTGATCGCCGGTGGCCTCAGCGTGGCGCTCGCACAGACGCTCGTGGCGATCGCACCCAAGGTCAAGAATCCGGGAACTGCCGAATGGTCGGTGGTGTTCGAGATATTTCATCTGCTGCTTTGATACAGCAACAATGCATATTCGGCACCGGCCGCAAACGCCGGATCTGTCGGTGTACCGTCATGACCAACGTCCACAGAATCAGCCGGCACCTGGATGTCTGTCACTCGAAGCGAATCGATGCGTGTGGCGGCGAGTGGATCGGCCGAAATTCTCCGGGTGGGCGCGGCCGAGGCTGCCGCAGTATCAGGTTCGACCGAAACTTACGATGGGCCAGACCCGCCATGAATCAGCAACTGCTGAGTTATCCAATCGTCGACGGCTCGGCACGCGCCCACCTGGCGTCGCTGCAGGGTTTGTGCGCACTGTCGGCGGCGCTGTCGGGCGAGCACGACGAAGTGGAAATACTTCGAATGGCCCGTACGGCTGTCCCGGCCCTCGGCTCGTGTCGCACGCTGGCGAGCTATCGCCGGGTGGACAACGAATTCACCCGGTCCCCACAGACTCGACCTGCACACCCCGGCCTGGACGCGCAGGTCAGCGCGCAGGCGGGCGAGGGCAGTGTGAGCCTGGACGGTGAGAAATGGGTGTGGGCATTCGCCCTGCGAAGCACGTCCGGAGCGGTCGGCTCACTCATTGTCGGCTCCAACCGCGAGCCACGGCCGGACGAGATATTCCTGCTGAAAGTGCTGGCGCAGCTCACCGGTTCAGCACTGGCCAACGCGACCACGCATGAACGTGCTCGCGCCCACGCGACCGAACTCACCGAGATCAACGAGCACCTGGCCGCCACGGTGCGACGCCTCGAACAGCAGACCCGGGTGCACGAGGTGCTCGCCGGCGCCGCCGCGTACGGACAGGGCGAGCAAGGGATCGCCGACGCCCTCGCCCAGCTCACCGATTTGCCCGTCGCGGTCGAGGATCCCTTCGGCAATCTGCGCGCCTGGTCCGGACCCGACCGACCGGAACCCTATCCCAAAGCCGCACCCGAGCAGCGTGATCAACTACTGCACCGTCTGGCGACCCACAATGCGCCGCTGCGACTCCACGATCGGATGATCATGCTGGTGAAACCGCACAGCGATATCCTCGGCACGGTCGCGCTGATCGACCTGGACCATCGAGTTGTCGAGGCCCAGCTGTTCGCACTGGTCTACGCCAGCACCATGCTCGCCCTCGAACTCGCACATCAACGCACTCTCGCCGAGATCGAACTGCGGCTACATCGCGAACTCGTCGACGATCTCGCCTCCGGCACCGACAACGACAGCGCCTACGCCCGCGCCGAAGCGTTGGGACACGACCTGCACGGAACGCATTATGTCGTCGCGGTGCACAGCGCAGGCCGCGCCGACGATTCGATCGCAGACGCCGCGAGCCGCGCCGCGTCGGCCCTGAGCCTGCAATACATCCAGGGCCGCCACGGCGGCACGGTCGTGCTGATCACCGACCGCAGACCCGATCCAGGCGCCTTCCACCACGCAATCCACGAACGCCTCGACACCACGCCGATAACCATCGGAATCAGCGCCCGGTGCGAACAGCCCAGTGATTTCGTACGCGCGTTCGCCGATGCCCACTGTGCCATCCACATCCGGCTACAGTCCCGAATACCTGACCGCGCGACGACATTCGAAGAACTCGGCTTCTACCGTCTGCTCGACGCGGCACACGCCGACGATCAGGTCGATCACTACATACGCGAATGGCTCGGTGCCCTTCTGGAGTACGACACCACCCGGCATTCGGACCTCGTGTACACCCTGGCCCAGTATCTCGAATGCGGCGGCAACTACAACGATTCCGCCGCCGTACTACACATCCACCGCAGCACCCTGCGCTATCGCCTCGGCCGCATCCGCGAACTCACCGGCTTCGACCTACATGATGCGAATATCCGATTCAATCTCCAAGCCGCAACGCGCGCATGGCAATTCCTGTCCGTCGGCGCCAACCCGTGACGTTGTTGTGACCGCCAGCTATTCCCCCGGCCGATCAAAGCCCGTCCCGCAGATCGATGGCAACCCATCAAGAGGCAACGATTTCAACCAGCCCGAAACCGTTGTGACACTATGTCAATCACCTCTCGAGCGTCCTGCCGCAACGAGGTGACCATCATGGCCGGAGACACGGTCATTGTCACCGGTTCAACGGGATTCGGCGGCGAATCCGGAGCCTCGGTGCAGGCCTCCTGCGTGTCGGATCGGTCATCAGGCGTTGTCGAGGACCGCGGTGGGATCGGTTGATCTCGCCGGTTGCCCGCGAGCACGCCACACAGCCGTTCGAGCGATCTGCGCGGGTTCGGTAACTCGGGCAGCCCTCGAGAGTTACAACAACATGTCACATCCGCCGAAGCGTCAAATCGAATACGCACCCACGATGACCAGGCGATTTCCGGTTGCCCATGTTTTGCGTGTCCCGCCGGGGGCACCAACCTGCGACACGTTTCCGCAGTTCAGCGGGTCCACCTACCCGGATATCGCTTCCGGATCGACGAAACCGAAAACGTGCAGGTCAAGCAGTTGCCCGGTACGAGCCCCCGGGAAACACAAAACATGGGCAACCCGTCCGGCAACTCGCCGGGATTCAGACCCGCCAACTCCCGAGCTGATCAGCCTGCAAGGTCAGTACGCAGAACACCTCCGGGTGGTCCAGCGCGGCGACCTGAGCGACCATCCTCCGACGCCGACTCCACTGAGATGAGCGGTCCCGGCACCGAGTGCCCCGACCAGCGCGGCCGCGTCCGGCGACGAGATCTAGACAGGCCGCCACCGGAATTGAGCCAGAGCCGGAGCTCGCAGTCCCCCGGCGGGCGTCGACCTATCGATGTCTGCGTCGTCTAGTTGTTGTGGCTCATGGCGCATGACGCGCGGCGTTGCCAGGTGTCGAGTGGTTGTGGTGAGCAGCGGATCACGGACGATTAGTCAGCGCACGTGAGGTGGCACGGATCGCGTAGACGAGGTCGTCTTGATTGGTCGGGCGGCCGGCGTCGAGCCAGCTGAGGATGAGCTCGATCGTCAGCTTCGGCAGGAGGGCGGCGACCCACCTGCGGTGCGCGGGCTCGGTCAGAGTGTCATGTAGGTAGTGATCGGCGATCTGAGCAGCGACGGCATCACGTTGCCAGGTATAGCCGGCAAACTCCGGCTCGTTCGGCGCATGCCGGAAAAGCAAGCGGAAGCCGTCCGGGTCGTCACATGCGGCAGATACCAGCTCGCGAACAGTGTTCTCGGTGTACTGGTTGGGTGCACCGACGCGCTCGCGCAGCCGGTTCTGTGTGTCCTCGAGCACTGCTTGGTACAGCTCAGTCTTCGACGCGAAGTGTCGGTAGATGATCGCACGCGTGACTCCGGCATGTCGCGCCACGTCATCCAGGCCCGTCGCTGCGAAGCCGTTGTGAGCAAACGCTGAGGCGGCTGCTCGTACCAGCTGATCACGCCTCTCGCCGCGAGATAATAACCGCCGCCGCCCGCCTTCCGTGCTGCTCATGCTCACCATCTTCACATGCCATCGACCCCAAGTGTACACTCGTCTGTATACACTGTTGCGTATACAGAAGGTGCATCCCATGGATCCCAAGCAAAGAGACAGCTTCACCGGACTCCTGCGGAGCCCCGCCGTCCTGCTCAACTTGATGGCGCCGGTGGTCGCCTTCCAGGCGCTGACGAGGCACGGGGTGTCTTCGGTAGGCGCCCTTGCCATCTCGGCCGCCTTCCCTGCAGCCGGCGGTGCGCTGGTGCTGCTGCGGCGCCGCGAGGCCGATCCGCTCGCCCTGCTCTCGCTGATGACCATCGCCATCGGTCTCGTCGCAGCAGTCGCATTCCATGATGGGAGGGTGCTGCTGGTCAAAGAATCTGTAACCACCTGCGTCCTGGGCGTCGTGTTCCTGGGGTCACTGTTGTGGCGACGACCATTGATCTTCACGCTCAGGCGCCGTCTTTACGTGTCAGGCGACGAGCGAGACCGCACCGACTACGAGAACCTCTGGGATTGCGCCGCGGTCAGAGCGGAATGCCGTCGCACCACAGCGCTGTGGGGCCTCGTTCTACTGGCCGAGTCCGCCGCCCGGATCGGCCTGTCGTACCTGCTTCCGGTAGGGACGATGGTCACCGTCTCCGCCCTCATTCCGATCGTCACCCTCGCACCCCTGGCCGTCTGGACCCTGCGACCGCGCGATCGCAGCGAGGACCGGGGGCCGTCCCCACAACGGACAACTGACCTGGAGGCCTCCGCATGACTGAACCCGTGGACCAACTCCCGTTCACCCGTACCGGAGGGCTTTTCGAGATCGCTCAGCGCTACTTCGAACTGCAGCACGCTGCACCGGCCACCCGCGTCCGGACAGTCACTGGCGACACGGCATGGCTCGTCACCCGCCATGATGATGTAGCGGCGCTGTTCGGAGACGAACGCCTTGGGCGTTCGCACCCAAGGCCCGAACGAGCGGCGCGACTGTCGGACTCGCCGCTGCTCGGCGGGCCGATCGGCGACTATGACACCGAACAAGATCAGCACCGTCGAATGCGTCGTCTACTCGGCCCCGCCTTCTCACCCCGACGTATGGACACATTACGAACCAGGATCGGGGACCTCGTCGAGCACCTACTCGACGAACTGCCCAGCCCACCGGCGGACTGGCATCACGCGTTCTCCGTGCCTCTACCGGTGTTGGTGATCTGCGAACTGCTCGGCGTGCCCTGTGAGGACCACATACAGTTCCGGCGCTGGGCGACCGACCTGACCTCGCTCACAGACCCGACCCGTGTCAAGACTTCCCAACGTGACCTCACCACCTACATTCACGACTTGCTGCCACACAAGCGGAATCACCCTCGCGACGATGTGATCTGCGATCTACTAGCAGCCCAGCACGATCATGGCCTCACCGACGGCGAGGTCGCGCAGATGGCAGCCATGCTGCTGTTCGCCGGTCACGAAACCACGGTCATTCGTATCGACCTCGGACTCCTGCTCCTGCTGACCCACCCCCAGCAGCTCGCCGCGCTACACAGCGACCCCGCACTCACACGCAGTGCCATCGAGGAGATCCTCCGTCTGTCCACCCTCAGCGAGTTGGGAGGACTCCTGCGCTACGCCCGCACAGATATCGCCATCGGCGACACTGTCATTCCCGCCGGTGACGCGATCATCCTCGCCGCCCAGGCCGCCAACCGCGACCCTCACACCTTCGAAGCCCACAACGCCTTCGACATCACACGCACCCCAAATCCCCATCTGACATTCGGGCACGGCGTCCACTACTGCATCGGTGCCAGCCTCGCCAGGCTTGAACTCCACGAGACCTTCGGCCGGGTCCCGCGACGCCTGCCCGAACTCCGACTCGCCGCGCCATCCTCTGCGCTACGTCTGAATACAGACCGACTCACCATCTCTCTAGACGAACTGCCCCTCACATGGTGACCCGCGACGGCACTTCCAGTCCACATTCGCGTTCCCGCAGGACAGTCAATGCCACAAGGCCACTCACGAGTCACCGCAATGCTCCCCTATCGTCCGGGGGCGCCGCCGTCTCGTCGACCGCTGTCCGGACTACTCTCAGACGAGAAGGCCGCCACCGCGATCGGGTTCCTCAAGGGACGCAGCAGTATTCGCGCCCGCGGAGCGACAGCTGTAAGCCACGACACACAGAATCCAAGATCACCGACAGAGTCAATAGCCGCGATACGACCCACGAATATCCGCCACTCGATGGAGCAGCTGCAGCCTGAATTACTCTGGGCGCGGTCAGCCGGTGAGCGGCGCGTCGAGTTGTCCGCGACACAGGATCTACTCCGTGGACTCCGGCAGCTGCAGCAGACCGCGACCGATCAGCTCAAATACCCGAGCGGAACAGAACTCGATGTCGGCCGGTGTAACGGAAAATGAACCGTTGAGCAGAAGACTTGCCAGACCGTGGACAGCCGACCATGCGGCGATCTCGGCACCCGGCCTGCGCTCGGGCGCCAATTGCCCGGCCGCCATCGCGGAGTCCAAAACTTCGGCGAGGATATCGAACGGCTCTTCACCACCGTCCGATATGTCACTCGACGTGTCGGACGATCCGTTTCCTGTGCCCGATGTCGTCGGATGAGACGTGAAAGCCGCACGAAATAATCCGGATTCGGTCAGCGCGAAGTCGATGTAGGCCGCGCCGACCGCTCCCAAAGCCTCACCCGGAGTTGCGGCCATATCGACCCGCCTGCGCATCTCGGCGGCGAGTTCGCTGCGCGCCCGACGCGACACGGCCGCCATCAGTGCGTCGCGATCAGCGAAGTGCCGGTACGCCGCCGAATGCGAGACACCGGCAACCCTAGCGGCCTCCCGCAGGATCACCCGGTCCGGACCGCCTTCGCGCGCGAGCGAGACGCTTGCCTCGACCAAGGCCGCATACAAGGAACCGTGATGATACGACTTTCGGCGTCGCGCGTCAGCGCTGGCGGCACTCATACCGCAAGGATCGCAGAAAATGAGCAGGTTGACATGGTCACATGCCGGTTACATACCTTCTCCGCGCCTCCCCGGAATCTGACATTCCGAGGTTTCCCGCACCAGCACGTCATCCCGCTAGATCACCTACCGGTCCACACCGACATCAAGCCGCAACGGTGTCAGGTTCGACCTCGTGCTCGCGGCGCCAGATCTGCGAGTCGCCGGACAGACGCGGGACCGCGGGATGCGGATGTTGCTGGACACGCTCGAAGCGCGTGATGTCGCGCGCCGGGGTGGCCATCATGACCAACGAATCCCAGCCCCCGCGCAGGAAATTCCCGATCGATCGCTGACACTCCGGCCGACCAGCGTGGCGGCGGAAAATCGTGACCAAGTCCTCCGGTTCGACCCCTGCCACGTCCCGGACATGCGTCGTCGGCCCGCCAAACCCAAAGGTGCCCAATCCGGTTTCGGCAACATAATGGCTCAAGCACGATTCGACGAACGGATCGAAGCCCATCCGTTTCGACCCGGCACGTACCGCCTTCAGGAACATCTTCGGCGGAATATCCACGTGACGAACGCGGCGCCCCAACGCTTCCCCCATCGCCGCAGCGATCTCCGCACCGGATAGCAGCTTCGGCCCGGTCGGCCGGTACCGCTTGCCATTGTGACGACGCGGGTCAAGCAGCGAGCCGACGACAACCCTAGCGATATCTTCATTGGACGGCGGCGCGTTGAGACCCCCACCCGTCGGAAACGGCAGCACCCCGGTCTGTGCGGCGACCGGCATGACATTCAGGTAATTGTCGGCGAAGAACCCCGGATCAACAGCGATATGGGCAGCGTCCGGCAATAACTCAAACAAACGATGTGTCAACCAGATCTGCCGTGTCAGCAACGACGGATGCTCCGGACTGGACAGCCACTGCCCCAGTGCCACCACCGTCTCCACCCCCGACTGCCGCGCGGCCACAGCGAACGCCACGGCACCGTCAAGCATGTGCGAGTGGTACGGAGGATTGAAATACACCCGATCAACGCCCTCCACGGCGGCCCCCACCTGGACGATATCGAGCATGTCGCCAACGACAACCTCGGCACCAAGAGCACCTAGCCGCGCGCTGCGCGCATCCTCACGATGCACCATCGCTCTGGTCGCTACACCCTTCTCCAGGAGTTGCGTGGTCACCGCGGTACCAATCCGGCCCGTAGCTCCGGTGACCAGGACCTTCGTGCCTGCCATCAGATTCACCTTTCGTCCGTTCTCATCCGCAGCCAGTGTGACCGGCGGAAACATTCGGTTTCGAGTATGCCTCCCGAAAGTGACCGGTGTCAACATAAATTGGTGGTGGACAGTCCCCCATAGATGAGACCGATCGGTATCAGAGTCCTTGTTTGGCCTGTTCAGGTCGGAGAAGGGACATTGAGCGACATGGCAGGACCCTCAGCGGCATTCCGCGGAGGCCATAGTGCGGAAGCTGCGCCGTGCCGACGAGTTGACGCCGCCGGTAAGACCGGCGAAGAGGTAGCCGTCCAGATCGGGGTGTCGACGGCGACGTTGTCCAACTGGCGCCGCCAGTATGGTGGCGTGGACACCGAGGCGGCCAAGGAGCTCGAGGAACTGCATGAGCAGAACGCCCGGTTGAAGCGGCTGCTCGCGGATCCGGCAGATTCAGTAACTCCGGGCAGCACCCACCAGTCGCGACATGGCACGTTCACCGAAGCGTCAAATCGGATACACACCCACGATGACCAGCCGTTTTCTGGTTGCCCATGTTTTGCGATCCCTGCCGGGGGCACCAACCTGCGACATGTTTTCGCAGGTCAGCGGGTGTACCTGATCTGCGCATCGCTTCCGGATCGCCGACGGAATCGAAAACGTGCAGGTCAAACGGTTGCCCTGGTACGAGCCCCCAGGGAAACACAAAACATGGGCAACCCGGCCCGGCGACTCACCAGGATCCAGGACCGTGTCCGTGCGTTCAGCAACAGTTCAACTCGCTATAAGCTGCTGCTACAGCAGCTGTTTCGAGATTTCGGCTCGGCGGGCTGCTCAACTGCGAGCATTCTCGAGCGCGTCGCCGGAACCGGACCGGTATTGCCCGGCGAGTGCGGTGTGCTGCCTGGCCGGTTCGTCGGCAAGGTCGGTGGAGCTGCTCAGCGCGTTGTAGAGCCAGTTGTGGGCTTGCCCGACGGTGACACGAGTTCCGAGGAATTGTTCGGTCAGCGTCCAGTAGCGGTGGATCCGGTGGTCGCTGTCGGTGGCGTCGATCAGCATGCGCTCGCGGAAGCGTGGGGTGTCACGTTCGCCGCGTGCGCTGGCATGAGCACTGACGAATCGATCGAGTTCGCTGCCGCGGTGCGGCCGGACACCTTCGGTGACCAGTGGCACCACGTCGTCCATCACCTGCCCGACCTCGACGTACAACGCGAGAGCATCACGAATCGACTCCGGCCGGCTTCGCCAGTATTGCCGCCGTACAACGCCGATCACCTCGGGGTCGGTCACGAGAGCGGCCAGTTCGGCATACGCGACAACATCGTCGACGGACGGATCCGCAGGCGGCTGCGGGACGTTCCAGTACACCCACGGATCGCTTGCAGCTCGGGGTAGTGGTGCGAGGATGCGCCGCCAGAAGGCGATGAGGCAATCGTGGATCGCGGCTCCGTCCTGCGCGGCAGCCAGTAACGCCAGTCGCGTATTGCGCTGCGCTGGGGCGGCGGTCTCGATGGCCCGCAGTGAGGCTCTCCGCCACGCCAGTGACCTCAATTCGGCGTCCAGTCGTGCACTTTCGGCGGCGATGGCTTCTGCCAGCGACCGTTCCTGGTGCAGCACAGCGGTTATCGACTCGAGGCCGAGCCCCAGAGCGCGGAGCCGCCGGATCATGAGCAGTCGTTCGGTAGCGCTGTCGGCGTCGAACATCCGATGCCCGCCGGTGCTGCGCTGTGATTCCAGAATGCCCTCGTCGCAGTAGAACCGGATCGTGCGCACCGCGAGCCCGGTCCTGCGCGCCAACTCCCCGATGCTCACCGACACCCCGGACTGTGTGTTATTCGTCACAATCTGTTGAACCTCCACCCGACTGGAGCTCCTAGCGTACTGGCACTGCCCCTCGACTCCACCGAGGCACAACGCCTCCGGTCGACGCGGGCAAGTGACTGCACCAGGAAAGGTGATTCATGGCTACTACACAGGAAGAAATCGTCGCCGGCATCGCGGAGATCATCGAGGAAGTGACCGGCATCGACCCCGCAGACGTGACGCTCGAGAAGTCGTTCATCGAGGACCTGGAGATCGACTCGCTGTCGCTGGTGGAGATCGCCGTGCAACTGGAGGACAAATACGAGGTGAAGATCCCCGACGAAGACCTGGCGAGCCTGCGAACCGTCGAAGACGCGGTCGTCTATGTCCAGAAGATGGAGGCCGAGCAGCCGCAGCTCGCGGCGGAAATGGAAGCGAAATTCAAGGAAGGCCAGGCGAATTGAGCAGCTTCGGCCGGTTCGGCCCGTCGTGGTGGTGGTGTGCTGGTGATCGGTGATCCGCGGTTGAATCCCGCCGCGGTCGAGCTCGGGCACTTCTTCCGGCAGCCACCGGAGACTGTGTGGGAAGCGTTGACCGAGCCGCACTTGCTGCAGCGGTGGCTGCTGCGACCGACCGGGTTCGCAGCCTCGGCGGGAACCCGCTTCCGGTTCACCGGCCCGGGGTCAACCATTGATCAGATCCTCTGCGAGGTGCTGACGTCCCGGCCATACGAGCAGCTGACCTACAGTTGGGTCTATCAGCAGGCACAGTATCCCGCCCAGTGGGTCGTCGACTGGAGGCTGGAGCCGCAGGGGCATGGCACACGACTTCTGCTGACGCACACGGGATTCGACACGCAAGACCGTCGACAACGAATGATGCGCAACGCCGCCGAGCGCAGGTGGAAGCAGCTCGTTCTGCCGCGCCTCGGTCAGGTGATCCACCACTGAAACCACGCGGAGTATGAACAGCGTGCGTCGGGAGGCGATCTCGGAGAGCCGGTTCGGAGGGGCAACCGGCGCCCGCCACGCGGCATTTCAGGATGCTGGTCGGGGCGCGGTGGGGGTGGTGTCTCGACGCGTTCGGGCGGTGATGGCTGCGGCGAGGAGTATCGCCGCCGCGGCGAGGGTTGCGGTTGTGGTCCAGCCGAACCAGCCGACGGCGGCGGTGCCGAAGGCGGTGCCGAGACTGCCGCCGATGAAGTAGACGATCATGTAGGCGCTGTTGAAGCGGGCGGGGGCGGCGGGGTCGATGGCCAGGACCGTGCTCTGGTTGGCCACTTGGGCAGCGAAGAGTCCGGCGTCGAAAACGCCCAGGCAGAGCAGGGTTACCCCGGTGGTGGACATGAAGGCGGCGAGAGCCACTGTGCTGATGATGGCCAGCGCCAGGCCGATCAGGATCACTCGTTCCGCGCCGATGCGATCGGTCCATGCGCCTGAGATTCGGGTGGCGGCGATGCCGAGAAGTCCGGCGAATGCGTACATGCCGATCCGTTCGGGTGAATACGAGAACGGCGGTTGGGACAGCGCGACCGCGAGGCCGGCCCAGATCGCGCAGAAGGCGAAGAACCACAGGGCGCCTCGGCCCGCCGCCAACCGGAGGGCTGGATACCTGAGGTACAAGGCAGGCATCCCGCGCAGT
>CBJNFW010000110.1:0-25299 GCA_966435935.1 uncultured Nocardia sp. | reverse complement strand
CGTTGAGATCGACCGCGTCCACGACGGTGTTCCAGCCGACGACCTCGGCCGCATCGGACGCCAAGGGCAGGTTGCCAATCCAGCCGCGGTCGTAGGACAGCAGCGAGATCGCCCGCATACCGGCATGTTTGGCGATCGTCGTGTCGCACACGTTCGCGAAGGCCACCGCAGGCAGGTCGATGCCCGCCCGGGCGGCGATGCGCTGGGCGGCGGCGATGTCACGCTCGGCCATCCAGCCGGTGAGCCCCTCGCGGCGGGCGACCACCAAATGCTCACCGCTGCCGAGGGAATCGAGGCCGATCGCCAGGGTGTGATCGGGCTCGAATCGCGCGCGCCGGCGTGCCCACGCCCGCATACCGACGTTTCCTGCCTCCTCCCCTCCGGGACACAGAATGATCACCTCCGTATCGGCCAGCGGCGCCGCCCGCAGACGCCGCGCTAGTTCGACCGCGGCCGCGACTCCCGTGGCGTTGTCGTTGGCGCCCGGTGTGGTGGGGCTGCACATCGACTGGACCATCGCCAGACCCGCCCCACCCAGCACCAACCGCGCCCCCAGCCGCAGCCGGGCGTGCGGCAGCGCCGAAACGAGCATGGCCAGCAGGACCGGCATATGACTCGGCACGGCGCGCCCCGTGCGCTGCGAGCGAAAACGGTTCAGCGCCACCGTCTTCGGATGCCACACCAGACCGTTGTGCGCCGCGTCGTGATGGGCGATCAGCACCAGTGTGCGATACGCCCGGCCGACGGCGGGCACCCGCGCCGACACCGAGACGCCACGTCCGGCCGGCAGCAGCCGCCGCAGCCACTGATTGCGGCCCGAGACCTCGAGTTCGTACGAGACCGCGACCGCCGCGGACGCACAGCGCGCCCACATCCCCGAAACCGCACTCGCCGCCACCGCCCCGGTCAGATGGGCCAGATGGGCCGGGACCCAGGATGATTGGGCACGGAACTCGGTCACCGCCACGTCCACCGCCCCGGCCTCGGTCAACCGCGCCGCGAGCAGCTCGGCCGACCTGCGCTCACCGGGACGCGTGGTCCGCCGGTCGAGTTGCGCGAGCGCCGCCACATCGCGAGCCATCTCCTCGGCCGGAGTAGTCGCCGAGCCGCCCGGCCCGGTGCTCGCCGATCGCAATGCCTCACCCGTCACCGGTCACCTCCTTCACTCCGACGCCGCGGCTGTCTCCGCGGTCGCGGTACTGCGATTAGCCTGGCAGGAGTGGCGGGTGATGCGCTTTCAGAAACGTGCGGTGCCGAACGGGCCGTGTTGTGGATCAGACGCGGGCACGCGGGATACGTCGGCCCCGGGCTGGCCATCGACGCGCATTCCACCTCGATCGGCTGCCTGGCCGTCGGCCTGGACGAGCCGTTCGAATTCCGCGCCGGCGAGATCGGTACGGTACGAGCGCGCAGCGCCTATGCCCCGGCCCGGGCCACGCACCGGATCCCCGCGCCCCGTGGACGCATGCTATACCTGTTCGTCGACCCCCTGGCCGGCCAACGCCGGATGCCCGAGATGGCGCGCGTCACCGGTGGTTTCGGCTTCGAGCACCGGAACGAGCAGCAGCTGATCACCGCATGCACCGACACGGTTCTCGATGTCGAGCAGGTACTCCAGCACGCGAGCCTTCCCGCGCCTGGTGCCGTCGATCCGCGCATCGCCAAGGTGGCACAGCTACTGCGCGACAATCCGGCCGCAGAGACGAACGCCGCGGACGTCGCCGCCGCCGTGGGCCTGTCCACCTCGTATCTGCTGCGCATGTTCTCCGAGCAGACCGGAACAACCTTCCGCCGGTACCGCCAGTGGGCCAGAATGCTCTCCGCGGCAGCAGGTTTCGCCGCAGGCCACGACCTCACCCGCTGCGCCGTCGACGCCGGATTCGCCTCACTGTCGCATTTCAGCGAGAACTTTCACCGCATGTTCGGCCTGTCCGCCACCGCACTGCTCGCCTCGGGCGTTCGATATGACTACGAAATCTACTGACCAGCGGGCTCGTCCCGCATCGACACGAGAGGCCGGCCCGGCACCACCGGGAAACCGACGGCTGGCCGGAACATGTTGCGGATCGCGGTAATTCGCGCTCAATGGAATATATTGCCGGCCAACGCCGATGTTGGTGAGCCGTACCGAAACACCTGTGCGCTACGGAGACCGGGTGGTCGCTTATAGTTTGCCGGAAGAATCCTCATCCGGACGCGATCGAACCAGCAAAGGTGACAGCTCCATGGCCCCGACCTTCGACGATGTCTACCGTGAGCGGTATCTGCTGCTGACCACGTTCACCAAGGACGGCAAGCCGAAGCCGACCCCGGTCTGGGGTGTGCCCGAGGGCGACAGGCTGCTGATCATCACCGACGCCGGATCGTGGAAGACCAAGCGGATCAACAACACTCCGCGCGTCACGATCCAGAAGTGCGGAGTACTGGGCAAAGTGAAAGGAGAGCCGGTCGAGGCGGTGGCGCGCATGCTCCCCGCATCCGAGACGCGGCGGGTGTTCGACAAGATCGTCAAGCGGTATTGGAACCACGCCTTCTATTTCGTCCCGCAGGCGATTCTGCGAGGCGGCATCGACAAGGTCCACGCCGCCATCGAGGTGCGGGCGGTCGAACCCGCACCCGAGGCCTGAGTTCACACCGATCGCCCGTGCTCGCCATCGCCGCGCGCTTCGAACGGGCACGGCGGTAGGCAGGCCGGGCCGCCCCGATTGCGTTACCGCGGAGGCAGTTCCGGCCGCGGCTTACCCGGAGCGACCGTGCGAGCCAGAATGCCGAGTGTGGCGCGAAGTGCGCTTTCCGGGATCACCGGGAAGCCGACTCGATCCTTGATTTCCCGAGGGACCGCCGACCAGTCGTAGTAGGACGTCACGAGTGTGCCTGCCTCGATCGGTTCCAACTCGTAGCCGTAGACGTGTTCCCACTTTCTTCCACCGTGAACGGTCCACGCGATCTCCCGATCGGGTTCGAACGTGACTATCTCGACGGTCACGTCGTACAGCCCCAACGGGCGGTCGTTGAGAGCTTCGCGGTCCATGTGCACGACGAAGGTGTCGCCGGTCCCGGTGACGACCTCTCCGCTGGCCGCCATCAGCATGCCCGAACTGTCGATGGCGACGTGCCCGCGCGGATCACTGAGAACGGCGAAGATCTCGGCTGCGGGCGCGGCCACAGCCCGCTGTACTCGGAATCGTTCCAACACAAGAGGATCCTACAAGTGCGCGCCGCCGGGCACATACCGCTGCCGACCGGTTCCGGGGAACGAAACACGCCCTTACCCTGGGTGTGTCACGACAGGAGCCGCCATGGCAATGCAACGCCAGCTACGTCTGAACCTGGTAGCCAACGATCTCAACTTGCACCAGGGAGCCTACGAATACGAACGGGTGCAAGGCATTCCCGAACGCAGCGTCTTCGAGCGCCTGCTCGAGTACGGCGCGTTCGGCGACGAGGGTCTGTTCACCGCCTTGTTCGTCGGCGACATCCCCGGCATGCAGGGGTCCCCGGCATTCGACGGCGGGCCGGCCGAGCCCATCACCGCACTGACCGCGATCTCCCAGCGCACCAAGCACGTCGGCCTGATCGCGACGGCGTCGACGACCTTCTACGACCCGTACAACCTGGCCCGGCTGCTGGCCTCGCTCGACCAGGTGTCCGACGGCCGCGCCGGATACAACGCGGTCACCTCGGTGATCGATCGGTTCGCACAGAACTACAGCCTGCGCCGGCTTCTGGATCGCGCGGCGCGCTATCAGCGCGCCGACGAATTCCTCCAGGTTCTGCGAGCATTGTGGGACAACCGGGAATTGCGCCGTGACCCCGACGGCCGCACCCGGTTCTACGCCGAACCGATCGACCACCAGGGCAAGCTGTTTCAGGTCACCGGACCGCTCAACATCGCGCCCAGCCGGCAGCACCGGCCGCTCATCGCGCAGGCCGGCGGGTCGGGACCGGGCATCGAGGTCGCCGCCAAACACGCCGATATGGTGTTCACCAACTCCTCCACCCGCGCCGGCGCCGCGGGTTACCGCGAAGCGCTGGACAAGGCGCTCATCGACCAGGGCCGGCCCCGGGTTCGGTCCCGGCCGTCCCCGGTCTCATCCCCTACCTCGGCCGGACCGCGAAAGAGGCCCAGGAGAAACTGCGGGAACTGGACAGTCACGTCGACTGGGCGCCCCTCGCACCGTTCGCGCTGGGACAGTTCGGCCTCGACATCCCGCTCGGCGACCTCACCGAACCGTTCCCCACCCATCTGCTCCCGCGCCCGGAAGACGTCGAGGAGACGATCAAGAGCACCTTCGGCAACTACGTCGGGCTCTACACCTGGATACAGCAGCACCCCGAGGTGACCGTGCGCGAGGTCGTCGCACAGGCGGTCGGCCGCGGCGGGGCGACGCACCGCAAATTCGTAGGCTCCTACGACGACCTCGTCGAGGACTTCGTGGCCTGGCACGACGACGGCAACGTCGGCGGTTTCAATCTCATGTTCGCAGCGGGCTCGACGGCCATCCGTGAGTTCATCGACGAGGTCGTGCCCCGCCTCATCGACCGCGGCATCTATCCCGCCACCCCCACCGATCTCCCACTGCGAGAACGATTCCGCGACCGAGCCGCGACTCGTGGGTCATCACGCTGACCGGATCGCCGAATATGTTGGCGGGCAATGGTTCTCGATTGGCGGAAGTGCGGATCGACCAGGGCGGGCGGCGGACGATCAACCCGCTGAGGTCGTCTCGCACCGCACCGGCGGCCGTTCGGCGATCGATGCCGACCTGCTGCGGGACGCTGGGCGAGTCGCACCTCATGGGTTCGCCGCGAAGACCTCGAGCCCGGTTTCGGCCGATGGGACAGCGCCCCCGGTCGCGGCTCGGCGCCCCGGCCGGGGCGCGGCCTGGTCCGGGACCGGGATCGACTGTCTAGCATCGGATATATGACGCAGTCCTACGTGGTGACCGGTGGTGGACGCGGAATCGGGCGCGCGATCGTGGACCGACTGCTCCGGCGTGGACACGCGGTCGTGGTCGTCGAGCGCGACACCGAGAATCTTTCCTGGACAACAGGACCGGTAACGGTGGTGGCGGGAGACGCGGGCGCCGAACGGATCACCGAGCTGGCAGCCGACCGCGCACAGCAGATCGGCATCCTTTCCGGCTGGGTGAACAACGCCGCCATCTTCCGCGACGCCGCACTGCACGACTCCGGCCCGGACCGAGTGCTCGACCTCGTAGATGCCAACCTGCGCCCGGTCGTGGTCGGGTGCGGTACCGCGGTTCGCCGTTTCCTGGCCTCCGCCACCCGCGGCGCGATCGTCAACATCAGCTCGCACCAGGCACTTCGGCCTGTCCCCGGTGCGCTGCCCTACAGCACCGCCAAGGCAGCGATCGAAGGACTGACCAGAGCGCTGGCGGTGGAATACGGCCGCCACCAGATCCGGGTCAACGCGGTGGCGCCGGGGTCGGTCCTCACCGAGCGCTACACAGATTACCTGTCCTCGCTGACACCGGAGTCCGCGGCGGCCGTCGAACGCGATATGGCCGCACTGCATCCGTTGGGCCGCGTCGCGACGAGCGATGAGGTCGCCGCAGCGGTCGAGTTCCTGCTGTCCACCGACGGTGGATTCATCAACGGCGCAACCGTTCCGGTCGATGGCGGTCGTTCGGTCCTGGCGCTGGACCCCGAAGCTCGATGAGCGGACGGACTCGGTCGCCGGGCCGGACACCGCCGCACTCGTGCCCGGTACCCGCGAATGTCACTGCGCGGCGGTGACATCGGTTCACGGATCGAACGTGTGGCAGGCGAACTCGCCGGGCTCGGCAGCGGTCTCGGCCAGCAGCGCACCCGTAGCCGACCAGATGCCGGAATGTCCTGAGGTGCGGTCGAATCCGCCGCCGGTCGGACCAGCGAACGCGGCGGTCGCTACCCAGACGCCCTGTTCGGCCGCCACCCGGCGAGCGCGTTCGCCGTGCAGGCCGACCTGATCGGCGCTGTGCACGACACCGGCGACGTAACCATCGATCCCGAGCGCGGCAGTCCGCTCGGCATGTCCGGCGATGCCGGTGTCCCGGCAAACGGCCAGGCCCAGCCGCCAACCGTCCACCTCCAGCACGGCGGGCTCACCCGGTCTGAAGCGGGCGGATTCGCTGTCGTGCAGATACGCCTTCCGGTAGACCACCGAGGCGCCACGGTGATCGACTGCGAGAACACCGATATGAGGTCCGGGTACCGGCGCGCCGACCAGCGCAACCGTCCGGGCCCGCGCACATGCGTCGACAATGGGAGCCAGCCGATCATCGTGCGGCGCAATCACTTCGGCATCCAACTCGTACCCGGTCAGCGACATCTCCGGGAACACGACAACCCGCGCCTTGGCCGCCCGGATCAACTCGGCGTGTGCCACCGCGTTCTCGGCCACCGCATGAGCCGCGCACCGAGGCTGGGCGACAGCGATCCGCAGGGCTTCCCGCACTCGCTCTCCCATCTTTCAGCTCCCTGACGTGCAAGGACGGTAGCCGGATCGAACCAGCGGAGCAACCGAGGCAATACACCGACCACTTCTCCGTGTGGGGCGCGGTTCGAATCGACAGCAGACAAATCAACGTGCACTCATCGAGCATCGAACGAATGTTCGAGAATGATGTATGGTGACGCGCGTGAACACACATTCGACTGCACTTGCACCGGATGCTCCGACACGGAGATGGTCGGAACTGGCCGATGTCGGCCTGCTGCGCACCCTCGTCGAAACCGAACGCCGCCGACGTCGATTGGGTGCGGCCATGGTCGCGGCCGTCGCCGAGGCCGAACGCCGAGGCCTCGCCGCCGACACCGGCTACCGGGACACAGCGGACCTGTTGAGTGATCTGCTGCGGATCAGCGCCTCCGAGGCGCGTCGGCGAATCGAATACGCCGCTCCCCGGGCACGCTCCCGCGCCAGAAAGGCGTGGAGGGCGGTGGCGGCAGCCGTTTGAGGCCGCGCCTGGGTGCGAGTCGGTGGATTCGGCTGTGTCCCGGGCTAATTCACTACACCCGGTTCAGCTGGGGTGGAGGCGGCCGGGGTCGCCGCGGTCGAGCGCGAGTAGCGGCGGAAGCATTGGTTCTCCAAATTTGCTCATCACCTCGGCCGTGCGGAGGGATCCGTCATCGACGCGCTTGTACGTGCGTCGCTGACGTCCGCCCGGCATGTAACGAGGCGAGCAGACTGATAGCTGCGATCCGCAAGGTGGTCGATCAACGATAGATCAGTGGGACACGCATTCCCGTCGAATATCGTTCAGCCGGGCGTGAACAGACAAGGAATCATGACGCGCGATGATGCCGCATGCCGAGCGAACGACCGAGCTGGCTGCTGATTGCTGCCGTCGCCGGACGGGGATGGACGCCGATGATCGAATGTCGCTAAAGTTGGCGCGTGACTGTGAGTGGGGGGCCGTCCGGCCAGGAGCTGTCCGTCGTTCCGGACGAGGTGCAGGCCATCGGTCAATACGTCTACAACATCGCCGACACCATGCACCAGGCCTTGGCCACTGCCGCCCGCGAGGTCGAACAGCTGCTGGCCTCCGGCTGGATCGGTGACGCCGCCGACGAATTCTCCACCGGCTGGACCGAAACCCGCGACGGTGGAACCCAACTCATGCAAGACCTCACCAGCCTCGCCGAGAAGCTCGGGATCACCGCCGCCAACTATAAGTCCACCGACACCGCAGCCGCCGACCGCATCTCCAGTCTGGACCTGCCATGAGCTCGAAATTCACCGTCGACCTCGACCAGCTCGACCAGCTCGTCGCCCGGTTGACCGGCCTGGCCGCATTCCTCACCGACCACCTCGACCAACTCGACCACAAGGTACAGGCATTGCCCGAGGGCAGCTGGAAATCCGCCGCAGCCACGGCCTACAACGACGCCCACACCCGCTGGCTCGCCGCCGCCCGCGAATTCGCCGATGGCGTGTCCATCGCCGCCGACGCCGCGCAAAAAGCCCACGGTCGCTACACCGACGCCTTAGCCACCAACTATCGGATGCTGCGGTCGGGCCAGGCATGATCGTCGACTGGCAAACCTACTACGACGCTGCAAAGAAGTGCCGCGACCTCGCCGACGCATTGCGTAAGGCCGACAAGCCGGTCCACGACGCGTTCAAGGGTGACTGCCTGGGCATGGCCGGCGACGCCCCCGGCTGCGCGGACTGGGGCAAGGCCTACGACGCCGGCGCCACACAGGTCCTGCAGGTCAGCGCGAGCCTGGCCAATGCGCTGACCAACTACGGTGCCGTGCTGTACGCGATGGGCCACAACTACGGCGTCGCCAACAAATCCAACCCCGCCCCGCCGCAACCGGATGTCAGACAGGTCGGCGAATACAAGGTCTCCCTCCCGTCCTCGGTGGCCAACAACGGGCCCGGCCTCGACGATCATGGCGCGGTCAAGGAATTCTTCGACAAGCTGCTGGCGAAGGTGCTCAACACCTTCGGGAAGCTCCCCAACGGCGATAAAAACCGGCTCGACAAGGCCCACACCGTCTGGGACACCTTCGCCAAGCACCCCACCGTCACCAGTGCCGCCGCCGGTATCTCCGGGATCTCGGCGATGTTCGACGGGATGGACGACGCCACCAACCGGGGCCTGCTGCAGGACCATTTCGCCGCCCTGAAAACCAGCGCCGACACTGTCGCCACCTCCGCCCAGCAGATGGCCGCTCCCGTCGCGGATTACCGCGACGCCACGATCGCACTCGGCAACGACACCAGCAGCAAGATCAACACTCTCGAGCTGACCATCGGGATCACGGCGATCGCCGGTGGTCTGCTGGCCCTGTTCAGCGCTGGCACCTCCGCGGTCGCTGCGACTGCGGCCATCGACGCCGACGTCGTCACCACCATGGAGGCCATTCAGGCGGCCTACCAGGCCAGCCGGATGAAGACCGTGATCGGCCTGGCAGCCCTCGCCGCCGGTGCCACAGCCAGCATCGACGCCTTCCACGCCCTGCCCACCGTCGACCTCGACAAGGCCGTCACCAACCTCGCCACCCTCATCGCGATGAAGGTCATCGTCGCCGCGGACGGCGCGATGACCGTGGCGACCAAATACGAGGATTTGCCGGCGGCCCCGGACATTCCGCTCGGCGGCCTAACCGATGAATCCGAAGATTACATCAAGGGAAAACATGTTCAGGGCGGCAACAATGTCAGGCCCGACAAAAGTACTTTCCCCGAAGGTACCGATCTCGATGCATTGGCCGAGGCTGCGGAGAACATCACAGCTCGCGGGCCGAACGACTACGGCAACTACGAACGTGAGGTGGATGCCGGGCACCCGGTCGGAAACAAGTCGCAGAACAACGGCGGCCAACCGACGAACAAGTACAAGGTGATCACGGACAGATGGGGTACCGTGGTAAATATGTTCCCCGAATGAGGAGGACCAGTTGGGTATTGCGATAAGCGTGCAGAACATGAACCACAACGAGGTGGAGTCATTCTCCGGCGCTGCTGCCGACACGCTGTCGGAAATAGTCTTGGATTCACCCACGGGTCCGATGATGCGCGGGATTCACAAGTATGCCGACACTATGTTCAATTCGTACCAGTTGAAATTCTTCCTGGAGGAGCTGGATTCCGCGAATCCGCGGAGCGCCCCGGAGCGGGAACTGTTCTCCGTTTTGCGGCGAGCATCGGAATCGGCGATCCGGCAGCAAGGCTACCTGTGGTTCAGTGGTGACTGACAGGTATCGATCCCTGCGGTGACCGCCGCCGTTGCGGTACCAGGTTTCGGCACTGTGCGGGACCCGACTATCGAGCCCAGCTGACCCGCTCGATTCAACTGCTGACCACCGAGCCCGACGGATCCGTCTTCGACCGAACCCATTGGACTTCCTGTCAGCGACCGGCCCCGACAGCGAGCTGTTCGCCGCGCGAAACATACTGTGGCGCATTATCGTTCGTGGATCGACACACGAGCATGGGTGTGGCGGCGCGGCCAGGTCGTCGACCGGGATGCTGCTGAGCCCACTCCGTCACACGGGCTGAGTGAGTACAGGGGCCTGGCCGTCCAGGAGGCGGCGGATCTGCTGGTCCGGATATGGGGTGCTGCGGCTGGTCTGCTGGAAGGCTCGGGTGAACGAGGACATCGCCGCGGCGATCGGCGCGTGCCGGGTCAGGACCGCGGCGGCTCCGTCGGGGATGCCCTCCGGTGGCTTGCCCTCGGCGATGGCGCGCACCATCGTGGCGCGTGCCTCCCGGTCCCCTCGCCGGAGCCCGTACAGGGCGGTGAGTAGCCAGTTCACCAGGTAGGTGGAGGTGAAGCCGTGGTCGTAGCTCTGGTTCTGGTCGAAGAACGCGGCCTCCTGTCGTGAGAGGTCGAAACCGGAGGAGAGCGAGAGGCCGTAGTCGCCGAAGTAGAGGCGTCGACCGTCGGTCAGGATGTTCTCGAAGTGCGCGTCGATGTGCAGCAGCCCACGGCTGTTCATGAACGTGGCGCCCGCGGCCAGTTCCCGCTCCACCATGGCACAGGCCAGGTCGGTGGCCTCGTCGCCCGCCTCGACCCGCGTGTTCAGCCACTGGTGCAGGGTCTGCGGGATGTACTCGAGGAACAGCGCGATGCTCGCCGAAGCGTCCCGCACGGCCTCGATCCGGCGGCGCACCTGCGGTCGGCCGTCCCAGTAGGCGACGGCGCGGTCGATGTCGGCGAGCTCGGCCGGCAGCGGCGTCGTGTCCGGCAGCACCCGCCAGTGGTACGTCATCGGAAACCCCTCGTATTCGGCGCCGAGCACCCAGTTCGTAGTCATCGTGTGCACGGCCAGCTCGCGCCAGGCCCCGAAACCTGGGCTGCCGGTGAGGCCGACGCCGTACTGGCAGAACAGCGGCAGGTCGAACAGGTTCGCCGTGGACCGCACGTGTTCCGGCTGCCGTTCCAGGTCGGTGAGCGGCACTCGCTTCACGAAGACCGGGGTCCCGCCGACCTCCAGCAGCGCCGACTTCCCGCCGATACCGGCGCCCAGCGGCGTGGCCGCATCCACGAGCTCGCACAACGCGTGATCGCTTTGCAGCGCGAGGGCCGTGGAGACGGCGCTGTGGGCGTGCAGGCGCGCTGGACGCGACATTTCGCGGGTCGTCGTCGCGTCAGATGAACACGACGTCACCGCGTCAGGGGAATTCGCTGCGGCTTCCATATGGGTGCCGACCTCGATTCGGTCATGGCCGCGCGGTCGTGCCGGCGGCCTCCGGAGCAGAGGAAACCCTACCGAGGGTGAGACATTCGTTGCGAGCGAGCGGAATAGCCATTCAGCCGCCGGTTCAGCGCGAGCCTTGAAACTACGAGCCCAACCTACTTCCTCGAGCTGCCGCATGTCGAGAGGTGCCGCGCGGCAACGCATTCCGGAAGGTCAGTGGCGCAGGCCGATCAGGTCTGCCATGGTCTCGACCGAATAGTCGAAGAACGCTTCGGCGGGATCGACGCTGCCGACGTATTGGCCGGTCAGCTCGAAGCTGACGACTCCGAACAGCTGGGTCCAGGCGATGACCGCCAGTGCCAGGATCGGCTCCGGGACCCCGGGCGTGAGCTGCTCGGCGATCACCGCGAGCTGTGCACTCAACGCCGGGCCGAGTTCGTCGGCGGGAGTCGCGAGAGTGCCGCTCCCCCAAGCTCTTCCGACGATGCCGAGCACTGCGAGGGGAATTCGTGAACCGGGGGCGATGGTGGCCTCAGGCGCTTTGTAGCCGGGTACCGGCGAGCCGTAGAGCAGCGCGTACTCGTGCGGATGCGCAATCGCCCAGCGCCGCACCGCCGTTGCCGCGGCGCGCCACTGCGCACGCGGGGCCGTGGCCGCGGCGACGGCCTCGTCGACTTCGTCGCCCAGGGCGGTGTACGCCTCGACGATCAACGTGGTGAGCAGATCGTCCCGGCTCGGGAAGTAGCGGTAGAGCGCCGAGGAAGCCATGCCGAGCTCCCGGGCGACGGCACGCAGGGACAGCGCGGCGGCCCCGGATTCGGCGAGTTGGCGGCGCGCGGCATCCGCGATCTCGCGGGTGATCTCGGCTCGGGCTCGGGCTCGGGCGGTTCTGGGCACGTTCATGCAGACAGTATGACACGTCTCGGAGCGCTGAAATGTTTCGAGAGCGCCGCTCTTGACTCATGGCACCGAAACGCGCACACTGTTCACAGACGGAGAGCACCGCTCTCGATTTGAACTTTCGGAGGAACCCCCATGGACGCCACCACCCGCTACATCGGCCCGTCCGGCCTGGACCCGATCATGAACCGCTTCTTCAACCTGCTGCCCAAGCTCGGCATCAGCCTCGCCGGTTCCCGCCTGCTGGCCGTGCGCGGCCGCAAGAGCGGCCAATGGCGCACCACCCTGGTCAATGTCCTCACCGCCGCCGACGGCCGCCGTTACCTGGTGGCCCCACGCGGCCACACTCAGTGGGTCCGCAACCTGCGCGCCGCCGGCACCGGCGAACTCCGTCTGGGCCGCAAGTCCGAGGCCTTCACCGCCACCGAGGTCCCCGACGCCGACAAGATCCCGGTGCTGCGCGAATACCTCGATCGCTGGGGCTGGGAGGTCGGGCGCTTCTTCGAGGGCGTCACCAAAGATGCCACCGACGCCGAATTGGCCGAGATCGCACCAGGTTTCCCGGTTTTCGCACTCTCCTGATTCCCGCACGCGGCGAGCGCCCAGGTGAGTCATCGGGGTCCACGCCGAGGGGGAAGAAGAGGGGTGCCCCGGTATCGCGGGCGGTGACCTGTCGCCGCAGGAGCGGCCCTGCTGCCGCTGCGGCACCCGGAGACCACCGGAACATGTTGCGGGCCACCATAATCGGCGCACCGTGCACACGTTTCCCTGTGCGGATCAACCTCCCCCGCTCGTGCGGGCGCGAGCAGCGGCAGCCAGCAGGGTATCGGCCAAACGTGTTGTGGCGGGGGTCATCTGGCCGGCCGGAGGCGAGGCGAGGTAGACCCGCCACAGGACGGGGTCGACAAGGTCGATCTGGCGCAGAGCCGGGAAGCGGCGGGCCTCGGACGGCGGCATGAACGCGGTGCCGAGGCCGTTGGCGACCAGTTCGGCGATGGCGGCGTATCCGGCGGGGACCTCGTACCGGGTGTGCGAGCGGGCTCCGGCGGCGTGGAAGGCCTCGTCCATCAGCCGGCGCAGGCCGAATTCGGGAGGGAAGCCGACGAGTTCCTCTTCGGCGAGTCCGGCCACGTCGACGCGGGCGCGGTCGGCGAGGGGATGGTCGCCGCGGCATACGAAGACCATCGGTTCCTCGAAGAGCAGTCGCAGATCCAGTTGCGGCGGAAAGCGATTGGGCATGGAGACCAGAGCCAGATCCAGCGACCCCTCGACCAGGGCGGACAGATAGGCCGAGGCGCCCGCCTGGCTCAGCCGCAACCGCAGGCGCACAAACGGGTGCGCGCGGTGGAATTCGCCGAGCGCGCCGGCCACATCCAGCGGCCCGTAGGAGATCAGCGATCCGAAATCCACTGTGCCGGACAATGTCCCATGAAATTCGACGACCGATTCGGCCGCGGCGCGGGTCGCCCGCACGATCTCGTAGGCGTGCACCCGGAACCGCTCCCCCGCCGCGGTGAGCCGGATCTGCTGACGCGTGCGGTCGAACAATCGCACACCCAGCTCACGTTCGAGCTTCGCGATCGAGGCCGACAGCGCCGACTGGACCACATGGGCGCGCTCGGTGGCGCGCGAGAAACTCATCTCCTCCGCGACCGCGAGGAAGTGCTCGACCTGCCGTAACTCCATCCCTCGAGCCTATCAATTTCAGTGATGAGTCGGATCTGAAGCAATCGTTGGACTCGATGACTCTGCGCGGGTGTGATGGATCTCAGCAGCGCCGACCACGACGCACGCACGATTCGGAAGGAAGATCGACCGTGACCGGTTTCAGCCGAAGGGATTTCGCCCGTTTCACCACCGCCGCGGCGGGCACGGCCACCCTGGCCGCCTGCGGATCCCCCGCCCGGCAGCACACCGGCACGCCTCCGGCCGCGCCGCAGCACGCGCTCGGGCCGATCAAGCAGGTGAACGCGGGAGTGCTGGATATCGGTTACGCCGAGGCGGGTCCCGCCAACGGGACGCCGGTGATCCTGCTGCACGGCTGGCCCTACGACATCCACGCCTACGCCGATGTCTCGGCGATCCTGGCCGCGCAGGGTATGCGGGTGATCGTCCCGTATCTGCGCGGTTTCGGCTCCACCCGCTTGCTGTCGAAGGACATCGTCCGCAACGGCCAGCAGGCCGCGGTCGCCCGGGACGTCATCGCGCTGATGGACGCGCTGAAGATTCCGTCCGCGATCCTGGGCGGCTACGACTGGGGCGCGCGGACCGCCGATATCGTGGCCGCGCTGTGGCCGCAGCGCTGCTCGGCCCTGGTGGCGGTCAGCGGTTACCTCATCACCGACGTCGCCGCCAACGCCCAGCCGCTGCCGCCGAAGGCCGAATACGGCTGGTGGTACCAGTACTATTTCAGCACCGAGCGCGGCGCACTCGGATACCGCAGGTACACCAAGGACTTCAACCGGCAGATCTGGCAGATCGCCTCGCCCGCATGGCATTTCGACGAGGCGACCTACGATCTGTCCGCCGCCGCCTTCGACAACCCGGACCACGTCGACATCGTGGTGCACAACTACCGCTGGCGCCTGGGCCTGGCTCCCGGCGAGCCGCAGTACGACGACGATGAGCGCCGCCTGGCCGCCAAACCGGTCATCACGGTCCCCACCATCACGATCAGCAGCGATTTCGACGGTCCCGCGAAGAGCGGCGCCGGATACCGCGCCCTGTTCACCGGGCCCTACGACCACCGCGTCCTGGACGGTATCGGACACAACGTCCCGCAGGAAGCGCCACGCGAATTCGCCACGGCCGTAACCGATGTCGCCAGAATGAGCGTCCACCGCTGACCGCACCGTCCGCAAGGCCTCCGCGGCCGGGTGATCGCGTCACCCCGTTCTGCGCGGCAGCGCACGACAGCTCACGCCGATCGATGCGCGGCGGCCGCAATCGATCCGGTCGACACGGACGCGGTGCGCTGACCGAACCCCGGCCGGCAGGGGCTCGGCCCGCAGGCTCCCCGCTCCGTTCTTCGAGGCAGCGCGTCCGCCCCGAACAACGCCAATTCGACTTGGCTGTAACCGGTGTCGCGGTGGACGCGCACCCGCAATCAGGGACTTCGCCGGAAAATTTCATCACTCCAGGTTGATAAGTCTATTGTTACTATCCATGGATGAGGATGCCGGGAACGGCGCGGAGCTGTGCGGTACGGCCGCTCGGCTGCGGATCGCGGTCGGGCGGATCACCCGGCGGCTGCGGCAGGGGCACGCTTCGGGTGAGCTGACGCTTTCCGAGGCGTCGGTACTGGCCCGGCTGGACGGGCAGGGGCCCGCGACACCGGGCGCGCTGGCCGAGCTGGAACGGGTGCGGCCGCAGGCCATGGGCACGACCCTGGCCGCCCTCGAGGAGCGCGGACTGGTCACTCGCCGCCCCGACGCCGAGGACGGCCGTCGGGTGGTGATGTCGCTGACGACCACCGGTCGCGGCCTCCTGGACGACCGCCGCTCCGAATCCACCCGGCGCATCAGCCAGGCGCTCACCGCGGAGTTCACCGCGGCCGAACGCCGCCGGCTGCTCGATGCGGTACCGCTGCTGGAGAGGCTGGCCGAAAGTCTATGAGCACCACCGAATTACAGCGACCCGCCGTCGGCGGCCGGTACAAATGGGTGGCGTTGTCGAACACCACCCTCGGCGTGCTCATCGCCTCGCTGGACGCCTCGATCGTGATCATCTCGCTGCCCGCGATCTTCCGCGGCATCGGCCTGGATCCGCTGGCCCCGGGCAATATCGGCTATCTGCTCTGGATGATCCTGGGCTATCTGCTGGTCTCGGCCGTCATGGTGGTCACGCTCGGCCGGTTCGGCGACATGTTCGGCCGCGTGCGCATCTACAACGCGGGTTTCGTGGTCTTCTCCGCCGCGTCGCTGGCCCTGTCGATCGACCCGATGCACGGGTCCGGCGGCGCGATGTGGCTGATCGGGTGGCGGATGGTGCAGGCCTTCGGCGGCGCGATGCTGACCGGTAATTCCGCGGCCATCCTGACCGACGCCTTCCCCGCCCGGCAACGCGGAATGGCGTTGGGCGTCAACCAGATCACGGCGCTGGCGGGTCAGTTCCTGGGCCTGCTGGCCGGTGGGGTGCTCGCCGCGATCGACTGGCACGCGGTGTTCTGGGTCAGCGTCCCGGTCGGCATCCTCGGCACGGTGTGGTCCTATCGCAGTCTGCGCGAGATCGGCGCGCGCCAGCCCGCCCGGGTGGACTGGGCCGGTACCGCGACGTTCACCGTCGGCACCAGCGTCATCCTCGCCGCGATCACCTACGGCATCCAGCCCTACGGGCGACACGCCACCGGCTGGAGCAATCCCTGGGTGATCGGGGCATTGGCGGGCGGGGTGCTGCTGCTCGCCGCGTTCTGTGTGATCGAGACCAGGGTCGCGCACCCCATGTTCCAGCTCGGGTTGTTCCGGATTCGCGCCTTCGCGGCGGGAAACCTTGCCGCCCTGCTGGTTTCGATCGCCCGCGGCGGCCTGCAATTCATGCTGATCATCTGGTTGCAGGGGATCTGGCTGCCGCTGCACGGATACTCCTACGAATCCACCCCGCTGTGGGCCGGCATCTACATGCTGCCGCTGACCGCCGGATTCCTGATCGCGGGACCGCTGTGCGGCTATCTGTCCGATCGGTACGGAGCACGATTGTTCGCCACGGTCGGACTGCTCATCGTGGCCGCCTCGTTCCTCGGGTTGATGGCGTTGCCGGTGGTGTTCCCGTACCCGCTGTTCGCGCTGCTGATACTGGCCAGCGGATTCGGCCAGGGCATGTTCTCCGCGCCGAACACCTCCTCGATCATGAGCAGCGTGCCCGCCGGACGACGCGGTGTCGCCTCGGGAATGCGTGCCACCCTGCAGAATTCGGGTACCGCGCTGTCGATCGGGGTGTTCTTCTCCCTGATGATCAGCGGCCTGGCCTCCGGCCTGCCGCACGCGCTGTCCAGCGGACTGCAAACGCACGGGGTGTCCCCGGCGACCGCCGATCGCCTCGCCTCGCTCCCGCCGGTCAGCAGCCTGTTCTCGGCATTCCTCGGCAACAACCCGATCGCCCACCTGCTCGGCCCCGACGTGCTGAACAGCCTGCCGCCCGCGAATGCGGACGCGCTGACCGGTACGACGTTCTTCCCGCAGCTGGTGTCCGGGCCGTTCCATCACGGTCTGGTGATCGTGTTCACCACCGCCGCGATCATGGCGCTGGTCAGCGCCCTGGCCTCCATGCTGCGCGGGCGCCCGCCCGCGCCACCGCACACCGCAGAGTGACCTGAAGACTTTCTTCAACCGTGTGCGCGAGGCCCGGCGGGCGGGTGCGCGAGCCGCGCGGATCGGCCACAGTGGGCCTATGCTCCCCGTTCTCGATCTGGCCGACGCCGACACCGCGGAGTTCCGCGCGGCGCTGCTCGCCGCGACCCATGAGACCGGATTCTTCTACCTGACCGGCCACGGGGTGCCGCGGCGGCAGATCGATGACCTGCTCGCGATCGCGCGTCGCTTCTTCGCACTTCCACAGGAGGCGAAACAGGAGATCAGCCAGTTGCGCAGCCCGCAGTTCCGCGGATATTCGCGCCTCGGCGGCGAACTCACCAACGGCTCGGTGGATTGGCGTGAACAGGTCGATATCGGTCCCGAACGTCCGGTCATCCCCGGCGCGCAGGGTTACCTGCGGTTGCAGGGACCGAATCTGTGGCCCGCTGCGCTGCCGGAGTTCCGTGTGGCACTCGAGGATTGGGATGCCACGCTGGCCGCGGTCGGACGTCGGCTGCTGCGGCACTGGGCCGTCGCGCTGGGCGCCGAGGAGGATCTGTTCGACGCGGCGTTCGCCGATCGCCCGGCCACGCTGATCAAGGTCGTGCGTTATCCGGGCAATGCGGACAATCCGCAGGGGGTCGGCGCGCACAAGGATTCCGGCGTGCTGACGCTGCTGCTGGTCGAACCGGACTCCCTGGGCCTGCAGGTGGAACTCGAACCCGGTCGCTGGCTCGACGTCCCGCCCCTGCCGGGCGCGTTCATCGTCAACATCGGCGAACTGCTCGAGGTCGCGACGAACGGATATCTGCGCGCGACCAGGCATCGGGTGCTCGCGCCGGAACCGGGCACGGACCGCATCTCGATTCCGTACTTCCTCAATCCGGGCCTGGACGCGCGGATCCCGATCGTGGACCTGCCGCCGGAACTGGCCGTGCATGCCCGCGGCGTGGAAGCCGATCCGGACAACCCCATCTTCGACAGCTACGGCGAGAACGCCTGGAAATCCCGCACCCGCGCGCATCCGGACGTGGCCGCGTTGCACCACGGCATCACACCGGCAGGTCCCGCCGTGGCCTACCGGGACCGGAAATCCTCGCGCTGATCGCAACGATGGGCACGCCGACGCCGGCGTCGTAGCGTGAGCCCATGTTCGACGTCCGCCGCCTGCGCGTGCTCGACGAGGTGGTTCGCCGCGGCTCGCTCAGTGCCGCGGCGGCCGCCCTCAGTTACACCACTTCGGCTATCTCGCAACAGGTCTCGGCACTCGAACGCGAACTCGGCGTGCCCCTGCTGGTGCGCGGCCCGACCGGTGCGCGCCCGACTCCGGCCGGAACCGAACTGCTCGCGCACGCCGGGACGCTCTTGGGCGTGGTTGGCGCGGCGGAGCGGGCGGTCGCTGCTTTCGCGCCGGGCGGGTCGGGCGCGGTGCGAGTGGCCTCGTTCGGCGGTGCGACGACGATGATCCTGTCCCGGGCGGCGATGCGCTTGCGCGCCGAATTCCCCGATGTGCCGGTGGAATTCGTCACCGCCGATCCCGACGACGGCGTCGCGCTGATCAGCGACGGCAAGGCCGATCTGGCGCTGATCACCCAGGTCCCCGGAGAGCGTCCGCGATATCCGCACGTTGTCTCGATGCCGGTGTACGACGAGGAGTTCTACGTAGTACTCCCGCGGCGGCACCGGTATGCCGGGGCAGCGGACGTGCCACTCACCGCGCTGGCCCGGGAGCGGTGGATCATCAGCTCCGCCACCGGCCGTTGTACCGACACCCGCGTCTTCCGCGGCGCGTGCCGGCGTGCCGGATTCGTGCCCACGGTCACCTTCCGAGCCGAGGACCACCCGACCGTGCAGGGCATGGTCGCAGCGGGTATGGGAGTCTCGCTCGTGCCCTGCCTGGCCGCCTCCGGCTCCCCTGCCGACGTGGCGGTACGACGCGTCGCCGGAACCCGTCCGGCCCGGCGCATCGGCTTGGCGATCACCGCGACCCCCGAACCCCGTTCCGCACTCGCCGCATTCGTCGGCCTGATCCGCACCGAGGGCGAGCGTCTGCGCGAAACTGTTCCCGCGCAACAAGTCCGGGCATACCATGTCGCGCAGTGAGGTCGCCGGGCGCTGGCGGCGTTCGACGAGCACGGTGAACCTCGATCGTCGCACCGCGCCGGTGAGCAGCACCCACAGCATCGCCGAACATCTATGCGGAATCCCCCGCCTGCGCCGGGGTCTGCCGAAAGACGTTGCTGGACAAGAAGTCCGCCCGATGCTCCGACGCATTCGGTAGCGCCCGGGTATCGCTGCCGCGGGCCTGCCGCCAGACCGGGCTGTCCACGAAGTGGTTGTCGAATCTGTCCTGGGTGGCGAGGATTTCGGCCGGATCGGCCAGGCCTCGGCGGATCCGGTCGCCGAGCCGGAAGTAGTCGAAACGTTCGATGCCCGGTGTGAAGATCACCAGGACATCGGCGGCCGAATCGTCCGGGGCCGCCCACGCGTGCGTCATTCCGGCGGGTACGAGCAGGAAGTCGCCCTCGGCGATATCGAGGACCTGCTGTCCGGCCAGTACCCGCAGTCGCCCACCGAGCATGAAGAACAGTTCCGCAGAGGTGGTGTGGAAGTGCGGCGGCGGGCCGTCCGTGCCCGCGGGGAGGTGGGCGCGGTTGCCGCTCAGCACACCACCGGTCGTGTCGTGGTCCGCGTACAGCCGCACCCCCATGATGTCCAGGGTTTCGGCCTCGTCGTGGCGGACCAGCAACGCGCGCTCGTTCGGGTCCATCGGTATCTCCCGTCCTGCGGCCGGGAGCCGTTTCTCCCGGATCGCCACCACAGAGCCGGCACGCGCCCGATGCGTGACATCATCGGAGGGAATGTGACGTGCGACACAATCGCCGACTTCGCGTCACACGCCGCACCGCGCGGACCTCTGCGGTAGGGACGGACGAGGAGAGGAATGCCGTGACGTACCGAGCACCGCACCGGGCCGACGACGAGGTGACCGAACGCTTCCTGAACTATCGCGAACTGCTGTTCTCGGTGGTCTACAACATGCTGGGCAGCGTCGCGGACACCGAGGACGTGCTGCAGGAGGTGTGGCTCGCGTGGGCGGCCCGGCACCGCGACCCGGCCGCGCCGCCGATCGGCAACCCGCGCGCATACCTGGTGCGCGCCGCGGCGAATCAGGCGCTCGCACGCCGGGTGGAGGTGAGCCGCCGCCGCGAGACCTATGTCGGCCCGTGGCTGCCCGAGCCGATCGTGACCGATGAGCATGATGCCGCCGACGCCCTCGTGCACAAGGAATCGCTGTCCACCGCGGTCCTGGTCGTCCTGGAGTCACTCAGCCCGCTCGAGCGCGCGGTCTTCGTCCTGCACGACGTATTCGGCTTCCCGCACAACGAGATCGGCGAGATCCTGGGCCGTTCCCCCGCGGCCGTGCGGCAGGCCGCGGCCCGCGCCCGCCGCCATCTGCACAGCCCCGGCCCCCGGCACCCCGCCGATCCGCGGTTGCGCGCACAGGTCACCGAGCGTTTCGCCGACGCGGTCCTCGGCGGTGATCTCCCGGCCTTGCTGGAAGTACTCGCACCCGATGTCACGCTGTGGACCGACAGCGGCGGCCGCGGTCCGGCGCACAGCCTGCGACCCGTCCACGGCCGCGAGGCGGTGGCGGCGATCTTCGCGGCCGTGGCCGCCGACCTGCCATCCGGCGAGGTGGACATCCGGTACCGCTGGGTCGCGGGTGATCCCTGCGCCCTGGTCTTCTCCGGTGACAGCCCGCTCGCGGCGATCGTGGTCGAACCCGATGCCGGAGGCGACCGGATCGCCGCGATCTACTCGATCACCAACCCGGACAAACTCACCGGAATCCGCTGAGCCCCAACGCTTTCTCATCGTGTATCGACTCCGGATCGATGCGCGTGATCTGGTCACCCGGTACCAGCGACCACGCGAGTGCCGAGTTCCCCACACCAGCGTGCCGGAATGTCTTCCGGCACGCTGAGCTGTTGTCCCGCAACACTTCTGATCGGATACACCAGCCGTGCCCGGCCGAGGAGCACCGGTCGCCGGACTACGCCCAGGCGGGATCACGGCCGGTCAGGCCGAGGATGCGGTCCAAGGTGGGCGCGCCGGCCGGCACCGCGACCTCCGGTCCGTACAGGCCCATCTCCCGCCCCTGCCGCACCCCGGCGGACATCGTGCCGTGCAGATGCGCCAGCAGGTCGGCGGGCAGTTCCAGCCGTTGCCCGGTCGCGACCGCCAGGTCCCAGCCGTGCACGGCCAGCTCGCCGACGATCATGTCGCCCATGACGGGCGCGGGCAGCGTGTGCGGCGTGCCCATGGTCGTCTCGCCCTCCCATGCGCTCGGCGGCGCCCACGCGGAGGTGATGTCGTCCAGCAGGGCGAGCAGGCGTCCGCGCCAGTCGCCGGCCGCCAGGTCGAGATCGGACTCGGCCGCCGCCGGCTTCGGAACGGACTCCTTGCGGCCGCCGCCGGCGAGCGACGGGCCCCAGAACAGTAGGTGGTTGACCAGTGCCCGCACGTCGTACTCCGCACACGGAGTCTTGTTGGCGAGCTGGTCGTCGGTGATGCTGCGGGCGACCGCGGCCATGGCCTCGGCCGCGTTGGACAAATGTGACATGGCAGTGACGCTAGGCGCCGCGGGCCGCGGGGTATTGAACAAAGGCGACATACACTTCGCGGTGTGGGACGGGATGTTCGGGAGCTGCGAGGTGCGTGGACCAGATATCAGCGCCACGCGTTCCACGGCCCGTCCCCGGCGCTCGCGCCATGGGTGGAGCGGTACTGGGAAGCTCGCTGGGACTACGCCGAGCCCTACCGGCAGAAGATCGTGCCGTACCCGAATGTGCACTTGTCGTTCGGCGGCGGCCGCGCGGACGTCAACGGGGTGTGCAGCGGCTACCGGATGAAGGTTCTCCAGGGCCGCGACCACGTCTTCGGCGTCACGTTCCGGCCGGGTTGCTTCCGCCCGTTTCTCGGCGCCTCGGTCTCGACCATCATCGACCGCGTCGTCCCGGCGACCGAGGTGTTCGGCACGGACCTGCCCGCGACGCTCGACGTGCCGACCGTGGACGCGTTCCTGCTCGAACACCTGCCCGACGACGACCCCCGGGTGCGGCAGGCGGCGGCCGCGGTCGAGCTGATCGCCGGGGACAAGTCCATGACCAGGGTCGAATGCCTCTCCGGCGAGCTGGGACTGAGCGTGCGGGGGCTGCAACGGCTGTTCGCGGAGTACGTCGGCATCGGACCCAAGTGGGTGATCCGCCGCTACCGCCTGCACGAGGTGACCGCACGCATGGCCACCGGCGGGGCGATCGACTGGGCCGCGCTGGCGGCGGACCTCGGCTACGCCGACCAAGGCCACTTCATCCGCGACTTCAAGAGCATGTTCGGCGAGCCGCCGACCTGGTATGCGCAGCGATATTAGAGCCGATGTGCACGCCGCGCTCCCGTGAGGCGGATGCGCGGGCAGCGGCATCGGCCGCGAACTCGGCCGCAGCGGCATCGAGGCGGACACCCAGTGCTCGAAGGCCAATTTGCCGGCCGAGGGATGTAATGCGTTGTGGCGCGGTTCGACCGCGGTCAGCTCGCCGTCCCGGCGGCCTGGCCGTTCCGCGCTTCGATGATGTCCGTGGCGCTCATGATCGCTTTCGCTGGTGCAGAGCGGGATTCATCGCCGCAGCGCGCCGCCGGCGTCGAATTTCGCCTCGCGGCCCCGCATCTGGGCCCGGTACCAGTTCTCCCGGTGCCACAGCATGAGCTTCTCGTGCTGTCGGGCGAACGCCGGACTGCACCGGCGGGCCAACTCCATGGCGGTGATCAGCGGGAATCGCGCGATCGGGATGGCGATCCACGGAAATGCCGGTGGCATACGGTATTTGCGGCGAGTACCCGGAGCCATGTACATCGCCGAATACACCGAATTGATCCGGAAGTTGTACATTTCGCGCAGCCGGGTCGATCCGCGATGCCCGTCGCGGGGCGCGAAGGCGGACGGATAGGACTCGATCAACTCGGCGCCGTGCTGCCCGGCATCGTAGGAGCGCGAGGCGATCGTCATGGCCAGCACCCGCAGCGAGTCGAGCACCGTTTCGGGGTACCAGGACACCCGGACGCCCAGCAGATAGCCCATGTACTTCTGAAAGTGCAGCAGCGCACGGATTTCCGAGGGCGTGGTCTGATATCCCAATGCCCACAACCCGAGTCCGGGCGTGACGCTGCCGCCGAGCAGGGTCAGCAGCTGATAGGTCTGACTGATCGGCAGGCCCCACTTGTCGATATGCCATTCGGGGTGTTCGGCGACCCGGGCGCGCACCGAGACGTGCATGATGCGCACCTTCAGCGCCGTCGCCCGGCCCTGGGCGCCGAGGGTGAGCAGCCCGCCCGGCTCGGAAACGTCCATCCAGAACCGGCAGGTCTCCAGGAACCGGCGCAGTGCGCTGTCACCGGCGTAACCACCGGCCAGCGACAGCGGCGTGGCGACAGCGGCTTCGGTGTACATCTCCAGGGTTTCGGCCCCGGCGAAGCTGAAAAGCATTGTGCCCCAGCGCCGCCAGATCGCCGCGCCCTGTTCGACCAGTTCCGGCCGCACCCACTCCGGTACGGTCTCGAATTCGGCGAACAGCGCACGCATGGCCTCGGGTGCGTCGGGCACGGTGGCGATTCCGGTGCGCAGCGCCCGGTCGAGCATTTCGCGCCCGCGGTCGGCGCCGGTCTCGCCGTGCATGACCTCCGCGACGAAACGTTCGGCGACCGGGTCGCCGCTGAACAGGTCCGCGCACAACGCCCGCGCCTGTTCGTCGGTCGGGAACAGCGCCTTGCCGGTGACCGCGGTGAAAATGCGTTCGAGCCGCCGCACGCCCGGGTTGCGTCGCGCCTCCCAGTAGCGGAAGGCGCTCGGGCAGCGCGTCGGCTCACCGGCCCGCGCGGTCCGGGTCTGCACCGTCATCGGGTTCTCCTCGGATTCATTCGCATATCGATCACCTTGTGCCGCTTGTTGATTCCCTGATCTCTTGCACCGAGAATGCGATCCACGCCGCAATCGCCGACCGTACTTTATAGTACGTACGGACGGTACACTAGAGTATGTACTGGAGAGCCGCTCGGCGAATACCGGCTGGTCGATGAACCGAACACCGGATGAACTCGATGATGCCGCACGCCGCGATCGGTTTCGGGGTCTATGGTGGTCCGTTATGGCGACCAGAGATGTCACGGTGACAGTGACCGTGGACAGCTTCGAATGGGATTCGCTCTGCGACGCGGCGGTATGCGCCGGGATGAGCGTGCCGGACTACCTTGCCTGGAACGTCCGCAAGATCGCGCAACGGTCCCGCCCCAAGGGCGCTGCGTTGTCCGGGCGGCGCGGCGGGCTCGGCGAGGAGGCCGGGGAGACCGCGGCGTGGACCGAAACCTTTTCGCAGCGGCTACACGATCGAGCCGAACAGTTCCGCAACGACTGAACCACAGGCGAATACGAAACGCGCTATTGCCCGGGGTGGTGACACGCGGCGGACCCGCATGCGATTGAATCGGGTATGCGCGGTGACTATCACGAGAACCTGCGGCAGCTGGCACAGCTGCAGAACCTGATCTGCCTTCGGGATCGGGCCGCGATCGCCGATGCGACACAGGCCCTGGTGACAGCGGATATCGAACTGGCCGAGGCCGCGATCGATACCGCCGCCGGCGTCGACAGCATGGCGCAGGAGGCCGAACAGGAAGCGATCCGGTTGCTGGCGCTGCAGGCGCCCGTGGCCAGTGAGTTGCGGCAGGTCGTGACCGCCATCCAGCTGACCGGGAATCTCCAGCGGATGGGTGCGCTGGCCGGTCACGTCGCGGTCAGCGCGCGGCGCCGCCATCCGGACTTCGTCGTCGCGGATCCGGTGCGGCCGTTGATCATTCGCATGGGTGAGGCGGCGGTCACCATCGCCACCAGCGCCGCCGG
>CBJNFW010000109.1:0-25307 GCA_966435935.1 uncultured Nocardia sp. | reverse complement strand
CCGCACAGCAGCGGTCATATGCCACCGCGCCGGCCCCTTCGCAGGTGGCCGACGCCGAACGAGACCCTGATCGGCCAGGCCCGCGAGCAGGTCGGCCGCGCCGAACTCGTCCACCTCGGCGTCGGTCAGCGGATTCTCCATCGCCGCGCACAGCAGGTGGGGTTCGAGGACGTACGGGTTGTGCGGATCGGTGATCGTCGCCTCCACCGGCCGCCCCAGCAGCGCGTTCGGGTTCCGGACGAGGTAGGTGTCCAGCGGATCGTCCCGGGCGACGAGCATCACCAGTGATCCTTGCGCGCGCCGGCCGGCCCGCCCGGCCTGCTGCCAGAACGAGGCGACCGTCCCCGGGAATCCCGCGACGACCACGGCGTCCAGCCCGGCGATGTCGACTCCCAGCTCGAGCGCGTTCGTAGTCGCGGCCCCCAGCAGGGTGCCGTCCGCCAGCGCGGCCTCCAATTCGCGGCGATCCTCGGCGAGATATCCGGCCCGGTAGGCGGCCACCCGCCGCCCCAGATCGGGGTCGACCTCGGTGAGCATGCGCCGGGTTTCCATGGCAACGACCTCGGCGGAGCGCCGCGAACGCACGAAGGTCAGCGTGCGCGCACCCTCGACCACCAGGTCGGTCATGATCCGCGCCGCCTCGGCGGTGGCAGGCCGCCGCACCGGCGCGCCGTTCTCGCCGGTCACCGCGGTGAGTAGCGCCGGCTCCCACAGCGCGACCGTGCGCGCACCCCGCGGCGACCCGTCCTCGGTGACGGCCTCGCACGGTGCCCCGATCAGCCGCGACGCGGCCGCGGCCGGATCGGCGGTGGTCGCCGAGCACAGAATGAACACCGGATCGGCGCCGTAGTGGGCGGCGAGCCGGCGCAACCGCCGCAGCACCAGCGCCACGTGCGAACCGAAGATCCCCCGGTAGGCATGGCATTCGTCGACGACGACGTAACGCAGCCGCCGCAGCAGCCGCGCCCACCGCTGATGCGAGCGCAGCACGCTCAGATGCAACATGTCCGGGTTGGTGAAGATCCAACGCCCGTTCGCCCGCACCCACTGCCGGATCTCCGCGGAGGTATCGCCATCGTAGGGCGCGGCATGGATCTCGCGCAGCGGGCCGTCGTGCGTGAGTTCGCCGATCGCCCGCAACTGATCGGCCCCGAGAGCCTTGGTCGGCGATATGTACAACGCGGTCGCCCGCGGGTCCTCCCGCAATGCGGTGAGCACCGGCAGCTGATAGCCGAGAGACTTACCGGACGCGGTCCCGGTGCAGACCACCACATGTTTTCCGGTCGCGGCCAGATCGGCGGTGCGGGTTTGGTGCGACCACGGCGCCTCGACACCGGAATTCCGTAACGCATCGATCACGTCCGCGGATACCCAGCTCGGCCAGGCCGTGATCTGCGCCGCACGCGGCGGTAATTCCGTGACATGGGTGAGACGATCGGAACTGTCGGGCAGTCCGATTCGGACACGATTGAGCAACGATCGCCCATAGCTCGCTTCGGTTCCGGGCGCCGTGGCGGTGGTCGTGGGAGCCGGTTCTAGCAACTCGGGTCCTCGACACACGCCAAATGTGCGAAAGCTGTGTGCCGTGCGAGGCCCACCAGCGTTTTCACTTCCGAGTAGCGATCTGCGTCACAGCGCGTTTGCCGGACGCTCACTCGGTTATCCGGAAGCAAACCTACCTCGAGTACGGATTTGGGCATTGCGCCCCTTACCTGCGCATTCGCAAGATCATCTTTTTTGCAAATTGTCGGTAACCCGACTGTCGAATTGCTCGAAGACATGGTTCACTGGTTCCTGGTCGCAAGCTTCTGTGTTCGAGGGAACGGATCAAAGGTCCAAACCATCAGCAGGATCGATGTTGCGAACGGTGTGCTTGGTGCTTCCTGCAGGGGGAACAGAGTACAACGGTCGGAACGGACCCGGTGGACGAACCTACCTTGTCCGCCGTTCCGGTATGGAAAGAGAAGGAACAGAATGGCACAGGGAACTGTGAAGTGGTTCAACGCGGAGAAGGGGTTCGGCTTCATCGCGCCCGAGGACGGCTCCGCTGACGTCTTCGTCCACTACTCCGAGATCCAGGGTTCGGGCTTCCGCACCCTCGAGGAGAACCAGAAGGTCGAATTCGAGGTCGGCCAGGGCACCAAGGGCCCGCAGGCCACCGGAGTCCGCGCGCTCAGCTGAGCAAGCGAACTTACTCAAACGGAAAGCTCGTCCCCCATCGCCCCCCAAGGCGGTGGGGGACGAGTCATATTCCGGGCAAGTACACTCGACCGCAAAACGGGGCTTTCAACTCGCCGTACCAAAGGTGCTGCGGACCTGCCGTGCCACCGGTACAGCAGATGAACAGGGTATAAACGTCTCTGGCAGGGGACATCGGTTCCCTCCGCTTGCCCCAGCCGCGCGCAGCGCCTCCTCGCGCCGCGCGGGTCGACAGGAAAGGTGTGTTCGCCGGTGGCAACACGAGACCGCGGTGCAACGCCGAACTCCGAGGCAGCGTCTGATGCGGCCTCCGCGGTGCCCCCCGTGGTTACGCGCGCTGCCGCCTCCGGGCCCAACGCTACGGCCGGGTCCGATACGGGCAGCCAGGTGCGTCGTCTCGTCATCGTCGAGTCACCGACCAAGGCTCGTAAGATCGCGCCGTACCTCGGCCGCGGATACGTCGTCGAGGCGTCCGTCGGCCACATCCGGGATCTGCCGCGGGGTGCGGCGGATGTGCCCGCCAAATACAAGGGCCAGGCCTGGGCGCGTCTGGGTGTCGACGTCGATCACGATTTCGAGCCCATCTACGTGGTCAGCCCGGATAAGAAGGCCAAGGTCTCCGAGCTGAAGAATCTGCTCAAGGACGCCGACGAACTCTATCTCGCCACCGACCCCGACCGCGAGGGCGAGGCGATCGCGTGGCATCTGCTCGAGACGCTCAAGCCCAAGGTGCCGGTGCGGCGCATGGTGTTCCACGAGATCACCGAGCCCGCCATCCGCGCGGCCGCGGCCGATACCCGCGAGCTGGACAACGACCTGGTCGACGCGCAGGAAACCAGACGCATCCTGGACCGGCTGTACGGCTACGAGGTCAGTCCGGTGCTGTGGAAGAAGGTCATGCCGCGACTGTCGGCGGGCCGGGTGCAGTCCGTGGCGACCCGCATCGTCGTGCAGCGTGAACGCGAGCGCATGGCGTTCCGCTCGGCGGAGTACTGGGATATCGCCGCGAAGTTCGATGCCGGCGGTGGTGCGGCGGACGCGGCCAATCCGCGGACCTTCGGCGCTCGCCTGGTCACGGTGGCCGGTTCGCGGGTCGCGGGCGGACGTGATTTCGGCTCCGACGGGCAGCTCAAGTCCGCCAATGGCGTCACGGTGCTGGACGAGGCATACGCCCGCCGGCTCGCCGCGGCCCTGGACGGCGCCGATTTCCAGGTCACCTCGGTCGAGTCGAAGCCCTATACGCGCCGGCCGTACGCGCCCTTCATGACCTCGACGTTGCAGCAGGAGGCCGCGCGCAAGCTGCGGTTCACCTCCGAGCGCACGATGCGGGTCGCGCAGCGGCTCTACGAAAACGGCTACATCACCTATATGCGTACCGACTCGACCACGTTGTCGGACTCGGCCATCGCGGCCGCGCGGGCGCAGGCCACGCAGTTGTACGGGCAGGAATACGTCCACCCGACTCCGCGCCAGTACACCCGCAAGGTCAAGAACGCGCAGGAGGCGCACGAGGCGATCCGCCCGTCGGGCGACACCTTCGCCACGCCCGGCCAGCTGCACGCACGCCTGGACAACGACGAATTCCGGCTGTACGAGCTGATCTGGCAGCGCACGGTCGCCTCGCAGATGGCCGATGCCCGCGGCACCACGCTGACCGTCCGGATCACCGGCCACGCCGGCCTGGACGAGGGCCGTATTCCCTGTGTGTTCTCCGCGTCGGGTCGCACGATCACCTTCGCGGGTTTCCTCAAGGCGTACGTGGAGAGCGTCGACGAGGATTCGGGCAGTCAGTCCGACGACGCCGAATCCCGTCTGCCCGCGCTGACCGAGGGGCAGGAGGTCGCCGCGACCGAGCTGACTCCCGAGGGCCACACCACCAATCCGCCGCCGCGTTACAACGAGGCGTCGCTGGTCAAGGCGCTCGAGGAATTGGGCATCGGCCGCCCGTCCACCTACGCCTCGATCATCAAGACCATCCTCGATCGCGGATACGTCTACAAACGTGGTAACGCGCTGGTGCCCTCGTGGGTGGCGTTCGCCGTCATCGGGCTGTTGGAGGCGTATTTCGGCCGGCTGGTCGACTTCGACTTCACCGCGGCCATGGAGGACGACCTCGACGCCATCGCCGGTGGGCGCGAGCAGCGCGGAAACTGGTTGTCCAGCTTCTATTTCGGCGGCGATCACGGTGCGGAGGATTCGATCGCGCGCACCGGCGGCCTGAAGAAGATGGTCGGCGGGCAGCTCGACGACATCGATGCCCGCTCGGTCAACTCGATCAAGATGTTCGCCGACGACCAGGGCCGTGACGTGGTGGTCCGGGTCGGGCGGTTCGGCCCGTATCTCGAGCGCATGGTGGTCAATCCCGACGATCCCGATGGCGATCCGGTCTCGCAGCGAGCCAACCTGCCGGACGATCTGCCGCCGGACGAGCTGACCCCCGAGGTGGCCGAGAAGCTGTTCTCCACCCCGCAGGAGGGACGTTCGCTCGGCGTCGATCCCGAGACGGGGCATCGGATCGTGGCCAAGGAAGGACGTTTCGGCCCGTACGTGACCGAAATCCTGCCCGAACCCGAGGACGACGGCGAGCCCAAGAAGGGGGCGAAGAAGGCCAACGCGCCCAAACCGCGCACGGGATCGCTGTTCAAATCGATGGATCTGTCCACGATCACCCTCGACGACGCGCTGCTGCTGCTGTCGCTGCCGCGGGTGGTGGGCAAGGATCCCGAATCCGGTGAAGAGATCACCGCGCAGAACGGTCGTTACGGCCCGTATCTGAAGAAGGGCACCGATTCACGGTCGCTGACCAGCGAGGATCAGATCTTCTCGGTGACTCTCGAGGAGGCGTTGAAGATCTATTCCGAGCCCAAGCGCCGCGGCCGGCAGGCCGCCAGCGCCGCACCGCTGCGGGAGCTCGGCAACGATTCCACCACCGGCAAGCCGATGGTGATCAAGGACGGCCGGTTCGGGCCGTACGTCACCGACGGCGAGACCAACGCCAGCCTGCGCAAGGGTGACGAGGTCGAGTCGATCACCGATGAGCGGGCCTCGGAACTGCTCGCCGATCGCCGGGCCAAGGCTCCGGTGAAGAAGGCGGCCAAGAAGACGACCAAGAAGGCGGCGGCGAAGAAGGCCCCGGCCAAGAAGACGGCCGCGAAGAAGACCGCGGCGAAGAAGACCACCGCCACTGCGGAGAAGACGACCGCGGCCAAGAAGACCACCGCAGCGAAGACCACCGCCGCGAAGACCACCGCGCGTAAGGCGGCCTCGGCGAAGTCGTAAGGGTGCACGGCGGTTGACGTCCAGTACGCGACCACCGACGCTGCCCGCACGGAACCCGGCCGCGAGGCGATAGGCAAAATCCAGGTACGCCAACGCTTTTCGGCACGGCTCGCCGCTCAACGGCGCCGCGTGCGCGAGGAAGGAGCCTCGCTGCAAGGGCGAGTCTCGCAGCGCCGCGCAAGCCTCGGAGCGGACCGGAGGCGGTAGATTCGGCGACGGGGCGTGAACGGTGTCTTCGACGGCCGGAAAGTATCTGTTTTCTGTCGGTGCTCTGTCGTAGTGTGTCGCCCATCCCAGCATGCTTCGGCGGAAGGACGTCCGATGACCGCACCCTCGACCGAGCGCCGCGATCAGGAACGGGAAGATCTGATCGCGATGCTCGCGGAACAGCGTGAGTTGTTCCGAATCACCCTGCGCGGCATCGATGATGCGCAGGCCCGCGAGCGCAGCACCGTCAGCGAGTTGACCCTCGGCGGGCTGCTGCACCATCTGGTGAACTGTGAACGGTTGTGGACGGGCATCGTCGTCGACCGCGACGAGAATTCGAAACTCGATGTCTCGCAGTTCGATTCGGAGTACCGGATGGCTCCCGAGGAGACCGTCGAGGGCCTGCTGAAGGAGTGGGACGCGGTGGCGGACAACACCGCTCGGGTGATTCGTGAGGTGGACAGCCTGGACACCTCGATTCCCACGCCGACCTCCCCCTGGGTTCCCGAACGTGTCTGGTGGACAGTGCGTTTCACACTGCTGCACGTCTTCCGTGAGATCGCCCATCACAGCGGTCATGCCGACATCATCCGGGAGGCGCTGGACGGCGCGAATTCCACGTATCAGCGCAAGGGCTGAAGCCGCGGGGTGGACCGGGAAGGCTGTCGGTGCCGGCCGCTAGGGTGTATCCCGTGGCGGGTGTCTTCGATCGGCTGGTCGGCCAGGATGCGGTCGAGTCCGAACTGACCGCTGCCGCGGTCGCCGCGCGCAGCGGGGTCTCGTCCTCGGCGATGACGCATTCGTGGCTGTTCACCGGGCCGCCCGGGTCCGGCAGATCGGTTGCCGCGCTGTGTTTCGCGGCCGCACTGCAGTGCACCGATCCGGGGGTGCCCGGTTGCGGGCACTGTCACGCCTGCACCACCACCATGGCCGGGACACACGGCGATGTGCGCCGGGTGATTCCCGAGGGGCTGAGCATCGGCACCAAGGAGATGCGCGAGATCGTGCAGGTGGCCTCGCGCCGGCCCAGTACCGGGCGTTGGCAGGTGGTGCTGGTCGAGGATGCCGACAGATTGACCGAGGCGGCGGGAAATGTGCTGCTCAAGGTGGTCGAGGAGCCCCCCGAGCGCACGGTGTTCCTGTTGTGCGCGCCGTCGGTGGACCCGGAGGACATCTCGGTCACACTCCGCTCGCGTTGCCGGCATGTGCATCTGGTCACCCCGTCGGTCGACTCGATCGCCCAGGTCCTGCGCGAGCGCGACGGCCTGGATGCCGAGACAGCGCGGTGGGCGGCCTCGATCAGCGGTGGGCACGTCGGTCGGGCGCGTCGCCTGGCCACCGACGAGGAGGCCAGAAGCCGCCGCAAGCGCGCCTTGGCGTTGGTTTCGGCGACCGCGCGTCCGGCCGTCGCGTACGCGGCCGCCGACGAGCTGGTCAAATCCGCTGAGGAGGAGGCCAAACAGGTCAGCGCCACCCGTGACGAACGTGAACGCGAGGAGTTGGCCACGGCCCTCGGCGCCGGCGGCACCGGCAAGGGCACCGCCTCGGCGACCCGCGGCTCGGCCGGGGTGCTCAAGGATCTCGAACGCCGCCAGAAATCCCGCGCCACCCGCACCAGCCGCGATTCGCTGGACCGAGCCCTGATCGACGTGGCGGGCTTCTACCGCGACGCCCTGGCCGTTCGCCTGTCCGGGCCCGCCGGCCCCGTCACCCTCACCCATCCCGATCTGCGCGAGGAGATCCGCGACCTCGCCACCGAGGTACCGCCGGAGGGGCTGCTCCGCTCGATCGAGGCCGTCCTGCACTGCCGCGAAGCCCTCGACACCAATGTCAAACCGCGGTTCGCCGTGGCGGCGATGGTCGCGACTCTGATCGCCGCCCGCCCCCGCTGACCGCCGGAGGTTCCCGCCGGATCGGCTGGGGATGCCGTAAGGCCTTGGTGGAGTGGGCGTTCCGCTTGCCGAATGGTTCGCCGTGGCTGGGCGGCGGTAACGGTCGCCGCCGCGCTCGCAGCTGCTGACTGCCGGCATCACGCGGCAGATCAGATGTGTTCGGATATCGATACTGTGGCCGTTTCGGTGCCCTGGGAGACCAGGGCGTCTATGTCCGATTGGTTGGTGGAGACGGCGCCCAGGGGGACGGTGATGGTGAGGCGGCCGTCGCGGGCGGCGGGCAGGGTTTGGTTCTGCCTGCCGTGCGGAGTGGTGATCGTGACCTGGTAGGCGGTGCCGGCGCGGTAGCGGGTTGCGGTGGCGACCGTTGCGGAAGTGGTCGCGCTCAAGGTGAATCCGCTGCGGCTGACGCCGCTGAGAGTCGCGAACGCCATGCTGTCGCGGTGCACCGTGACCTGGTATCCGTATGCGTCGAAGCGCGGTTCCGCGGCGGTGAAGCTGAACGGCTCGGGCTGCGCGGGCGGTCGTGCGAAGGTGGCCATGAGGCCGGGGAGGTACTGGGCCAGATCACGTCGCCAGTACGACCAGGTGTGTGATCCGCCGCCGTAGTCGTGCCATTCGTGGGCGATGCCGAGGGCGTTGAGCCGGTTGTGCATGCTGACGCTCTGAGGATGGACGTCCTTGCCCTCGGTGGCGTCGTACGTCTTGTCGAAGGGGCCGGGATTGCCGTTGCCGGTGTACAGCGCGAGATGCATACCCCGCAGATTCGCCGCCAGATCCCACGGATTGTGTGCGCGCCAACGGATTTCCTGGGTGGCGCGTGGACCCCACAGACTTCCCGGCACGGGGTTGTCCAGGTAGGCCAGCATCTCGTCGGTGGTGACGGCCTGTGCATCGTTGGAGTCCAGCGCGCCGGAAAACGATGCGGCGGAGACGAATCGGTCGGGATGCCGGGCGGCGTAGCTCATCGCACCGAATCCGCCCATGGAGAAACCGGCGACGGCGTGCCCGCTACGTCCGGCCACGGTGCGGTAGTGCGCGTCGACCCAGGGCAGCAGCTGGCCGATGTGGTAGCTCTCCCAGCGCGGATTGCCGCCGTGGCCGTTGTTGTACCAGTCGCTGTAGAACCCGCCCTTACCGGAATCGGGCATGACGACGATCACCGGCGCGTTGCCGACGATCGCCTCGGCATTGCCCTTGGCCGGGTCGGTCCAGTCGCGGGCCTGCGGTGCGGTGTTGCAGCAGCCTTCGAGCAACAGCAGTACCGGATAGCGTCGCGCGGCCGAATAGCCCTGTGGCAGCAGTACTCTCACATATGTCGGAGCGTTCAGGTCGGGCGTGGTGAACACCAGTTCGTGCAGGCGCGCGTTGATCGCTATATCGGAGCGCAGCGTCAGTCCGCCGCTCGGGGCGGGTGCGGCTACCGCGGGCCCGGCCAGGGACAGCGTCGCGCATATTCCGGTGAGCAGCGCGGCACACCGAATCTTGAACCGGGACATGGGTTTCCTTCACTCCGATGAACTACAGGTGTGGCCGCCGGTCAGCGGGGCCGGACGGCCGCAGCGTGCGGCATTCGTTCGCACCGGAGATCCGGAACGGATGACCGGCCACGGTGAGCACGGTTCCGTCCCGCTGCGCGAAGGTGTTGCGATTCCGGTCGAGGGGCACGCCTGCCACCGGCGCTACCTGCGAATTCGCGGTGCGAACCGGATCGGCGTGTGCCGTAGCGCAGTTCGATGACACGATCACGCCCGGTGTCGCAACGGCTGCGACGAGCATGCGCCGTTTGCGCACCGGATCTCCTTTCGCGACATTCCGCAGAAATGTAACCCGCGCCGGATTCGTATGCCACCGGCGGTCACCCACACGCCACGCCTGCCGAGGTCGTGTGGCGCGCTGGTACCGACGCGCTTGTCGCAGTTGCGCCGAGTCCGGGCAGGTTGGGCGGGTTGCCTAGTCTCGGTAGGGAGCCTGTCCGAGCCGCAAGGTTTTGCTCGTCCGGCTGTGCAGGCGACCGGGACTACTCGAGGGAGATGATGTTGACGGCGAATCCGATCATCGCGGTCGTGGGCCCGGGGGCGATCGGCACGACCGTGACGGCGGCGTTGTACGAGGTCGGCCGTGCGGCGAGAGTCTATGGCCGAACCGCGCGTGAACGACTCGAGCTGCGGGTGGCGGAAGGCGGCATCGTCGTGCCCGGGCCGGTGCGGACCGACCCGGCGCAGGCCGACGGCGCTGTCGATCTCGTCTTTCTCGCCGTCAAGTCGACGCAGGTCGAGTCGGCGGCACCGTGGTTGAAGGCATTGTGCGGCGCTGACACCGTGGTCTGTGTGCTGCAGAACGGTGTCGAGCAGAAGACGCTTGTCGCGCCGCACGTCTCCGGCGCGCGGGTGATCCCCTCGGTCGTGTGGTTCCCAGCTGAGACCCAGCCCGACGGTTCGGTGTGGTTGCGCGGCGAAGCGCGGCTCACCCTGCCGGACACATCGGCGTCGCGTGTGGTGGTCGAAGCGCTGCGCGGCACGCGGTGCTCGGTCGACCTGGCCGCGGACTTCGAGACCGTGGCGTGGCGCAAGCTGTTGCAGAACGCGGTCGCCGGATTGATGGTCCTCACAGATCGCCGGTCCGGGATGTTCGCCAGGACCGATATCGCCGAACTGGCCCTCGCCTACCTGCGGGAGTGTCTGGTCGTCGCCCGAGCCGAGGGCGCGGCGCTGAGCGATGAGGTGCCGCAGCAGATCATCGACGGCTTCCGAAGTTATCCGGCCGATATGGGCACCTCCATTCTCGCCGACCGTGAAGCCGGCCGGCCGCTGGAATGGGACACTCGCAACGGTGTCGTACTGCGTCGCGCCCGCGCCCACGGAATCCCGACGCCGATCAGCGATCTGGTGGTGCCGTTGCTCGCCGCCGCGAGCGACGGGCCGGGCTGACTCCCTACCGTCGGCTACGGCGTCGCCGAGCGCAGGGCCGGAATGACCGAACGGCCCAATTCCGCCAGTGCGGCAAGGGGATCGGGGCCCAGGGGTGGGCCGAAGGATATGTGCCGGGCACCGAGTCGGTGCAGCTCGAAACATCCCTCGATCACCTCCCCGGGTGATCCGACGACGGCCAGGCGCATCATGCGGTCATCGACGAATTTCACCGCATTCTCGAAATCCCCTGTGCGAGCATATCTTCCAGCCTCGTGAAAGTCGTCGGGTCGTAAACCGGCAGGAGCCAGATGATCCGGGGAGAAGGACTGGCCGTAGTAGGCGAGTTTCTCGGCAAGTGCCCGGCGCGCCGCGTCACGTTCGCCGACCGATACCCAGATACACGCTGGTAGATCGAATGCGGCGCGGTCGCGCTCGGCCTCGCGCAGGCCGCGGTGAATATCGGCGCTGATCCTGCCGAACAGGTCCGGACGGGGCAGCAGGGGCAGCGCGCCGTCGGCGATCCGGCCGGCCAAGCGGCGCATCTGTGGTCCAGTCGCTCCGACGTATACGGGCACCGGACTCGTCGGAGGCAAGCGGAGCGAGGACGAGTCGTTCCACCAGTCCGGCAGATCGTCGTCGGATATACCGGAGTGGCCCAGCAGTGCGCGCAAGGCCGTCACCGATTGCCGCACCGTCGTCATCGGCCGCCTGCGTTGAAGTCCGGCCCAGCCGAGGAAGTCGGTCGCACCCGCGCCCACGCCGAGGGCGAACCTGCCACCGGAGACCTCCTGCGCGGTCGCCGCGACCATCGCGATCTCGGTGGTGTGCACCGTGTACGGATTCATGATGCCGATGCCGAGGTGGATGCGCTCGGTGTTCGCGGCCAGGGCCCCCATCAGCACGGGCGCGGAGCGCAGCAGTAGATCGTGCGATACCCAGACCTGGTCCACCCCTGCCGCTTCCGCGGCCGAAACCAGTTGCAGGAGTTGGTCATAGGGCAGATCGTTGTTGACGCGGATCGAGATCTTCACTTCTCACCTGCTCGTTGCGGAGGTCGCGGGCTCGCCGCCGAATCGGCCGTGGAATCCGGTGATTCCTGTCCGCCGGATGAGGTACGCGGCCAGCACACAGCCCAGTGCGGCGATGATCAGCGCGCGAGCCGAGCCGGCCGCGGACGGAACGGTCGCCGCCCCGGCCACACCGAGCACCGCGACGCCGATCACGCTGCCGACTTGCCGGGAGACCGTCAGCAGAGCCGAGGCCGCCCCGGCGCGTCCGGTGGACGCGACGCGCAGCATATCCGCTGTCGCCGAGGCGATCGCGATGTCGACGCCGAGCCCCACGAAGAACGGCGACCCGGCCGTCAGCTCCACCGTGCGGGTCCATATGCCGGTCGCCATGACGAGCAGTCCGCCCGCGATCACCAGCAGTCCGGTGAGCATGGCCGTGCGGTTCGAGGATCGTTTGCCGATCCAACCCCCGCACGGTGAGCCGAACACCGCACCGATCGCCTCCACCGTGATCACGAAACTGGTTCGCAGCGGCGAGAGTCCCTCGACCCGCTGGAGAAATCCGGCCGTCAGGAAAAGCTGTCCGTAGAAACCGAAATTGACCACCAACGCCACTGTCGCGGCGGCGCGGGCGTCCGGGCGACGCAGCAGTGACAGCTGCAGCGCGGGCCGGGGATATCGGCGCTCGACCGCCGTGAACCCAACCGCGAGCGCCAGTCCCGCCGCGATCAGCACCGGACCGGTGACCGAATCCGTATTCGGTTGCGCCGCTCCGCATTCGATCACGCCGGCCACGAACGCCGTCAGGGCGGCCAGAAATACGCTTTGGCTCAACAGGTTCAGCCGATTGCGCACGGTCGGAGTCGCACGCAGGCACGGTCCGGACAGGGCGAGCGTGAGGACGGCGACGGCCAGGTTCGCCCAGAACAGACTCCGCCAGCCGAAGGCGGAGACGAGCGCGCCGCTGAATATGAGGCCCGCCACCGCGGCGGCGCTCCCGGCGGTGGTCCAGACGACCACCGCGCGAGTCCGACGCCCGTCGTCGATGTAGCCGGACTTGATCGACGCCAGGGATCCGGGCATGACCGCCGCCGCTCCGATACCCTGCAACGCCCGGCCGGCGATGAGCAGTCCGCCGGAGCCGACCACCGCGCACACCGCCGAACCCGCTGCGATCAGCACTGTTCCGGTCAGGTAGACCCGTCTGGCACCCCACCGGTCGGCGAGTGCACCACCGATGAGAAGTAAGGCCGTGAAGGCGAGCATGTAGGCGTCCACGATCCAGAGCGCGACGTCGGCGCCGATGCCGAGTTGCCGCTGCATCTGCGGCAGGCCCACGGTGACGATGGTGTTGTCGAAGGTCACCAGGGAGAAGCCGAGGCACAGCGCGACCAGCGTCCAGTCTGACGGTTCGGGAGGCCGGGGCGGGGCGGGCGGCAGCGTGGCTGGAGCGGACCCGTGCCGCGCCATCACAGATCCCTGGCCGCCGTGGCGGTGAGGTGATGCGCGCCGACGAGCTGCCGGCCGCGGTGCGCGACCAGGGCATGGCGGGAGATCACCACGGTGTCGCGCCAGCATCCTTCCAGTCCGTTGCGCCGGTGGATGGCCGCGGAGCCACCGGCTTCGAACAGTTCGCGGCACACCTCCTCCGCGGTATCGACCATCTGACAGCAGGCCGAGCGCAGCAGCGCCACTTGCTCGGTGGGGACCTCACCGGCCTGTGCGCTGGCCCACGCGATCTTCGTCGCGATGTCGAGCAACGTCGCCGCGGCCTGCACCCGCCCGTGGGCGCGGGCGTATGCCGCCTGTGCGATCGGCTGCTCGGCCAGCGGTGCGGCCCCGTAGCGGGTGCGGGTGGTGGCGGCCAGATTCGTGAACGCGGCGAGTGCGCGGTCGGCGGTCGCCCGCGCGACCTCCGCGATGCACCCGGCCATCAGGCCGTAGAGCGGGTATCGGAACATCGGGGTGTCGATATTCGGCGGCGCGGTCAGATCGATGCTGTGTCCGGCCGGCAGCTCGGTGTCGCAGCCGATGGTATACGACGCGCTACCGCGCAAACCCAGTGCGTCCCAGTCTTTTTCAATGGTCAACGCGGCCGGCGGGACCAGCCACCAGCGGGTGCCGGAGGCCCCGCCGGATTCGGTGGCGGGAGCTGCGAGCGCTGCCAGGGTTATCGACGGCGCGCCGGTGACCAGCGGCCATCGTCCGCGCAGCCGCACTCGCGTGCCGTGCCGGACGGCGGTGCCGACAGGTATCGAGGAACCGCCGATCACCAGGCGACGGCCGGCGAAATCGCCTGCGACCGAAGGGGATAGGCGAGACAGGAAGGCTCCGGCCGGACCGTTGATCGCGGCCACCCACCCGGCGGCGGGATCGGCGACGGACACTTCGTGGACCGCGTCCAACAACTGCGGCACCGACCACTCGAGGCCGCCGAACTGTGTCGGCAACGCGGCCCGCGGCAGCGCGGAATCCTCCAACTCCTGCCACACCTTCGGATGCAGCGTTCCGTATTTGTCTCCGAAATCTCGGTGTGCCCGCGCGGCGCGGGAGAGTTCTCGCACCGCTACGGCCCCGGCGGGAGGTGTGCTGAATGTAGTCATCCGCTCTCCATCGCGAAAACGTCCGTGCTACCTGGGCGGCAGCGCTCGATGTGTTCCCCCGGCGGGTTCAATATGCCACATTCTGATGGTACATACCATAGAATGATGTGTCATAGTTTTATGGAATATTCCCAGTGGGGGTGAACGCTGGGCGAGTGGACGCTTCATGGACCGATGCCTGTCGAAGCGGTCATGTGCCCCGAGTGGCCGCTCGAACGGGGGTAGTCGGCCTCGACCGGCCTTCGGCGTCGGATGCCGGTGCGCTGTTCGCCGGCGCCGGCATGGCGGTGCGGATGCGCTCACCGCTGTCGCGGTTCGTCTCATTGCCGACAAACCGGTCCGGGCGGGTGCGAACTCTTCCTATCCGAGAGATTGTATTCTACTGTTACACAGGGTATTTGAGGTCGATTAGGTCGGTCGCTGGCGTCCTGTGACGCTCGCTGGATGGGGAGCGTGTGCGCCATGGGAGACCGTGCAGCGTGGATCAGTCTGGCGGCTACGGCCGCGATCATCGTCGCATTGACCGTCGGCACCTGGTTTCTGCTGAAACGCCTGGTCAGGTTGCTCTCGGCGCGGCGCGGCGCCGAACCGGAGGTCTGGAATCGGATCGATGCGTGCCGCAGCCCCGCGGTCGTGGTGCTGTTTCTCGTCCTGATTCGCACGTATGGCGCTGTGCTGGAGCTTCTCACGCACGGCAACCACTGGATCGGCGTTGTGCTCGGACTGCTGGTACTGCTGTCGTTCGGGTGGCTGGCCAGCCGCGGGGCGGCCGTGCTCATCGCCGTGATGGCGGTACGGTTCACCCACTCGACGGGTGATGATCATCAGCGCCTGAACCGAATTCGGACGCAGCTGGGCGTTTTCCAGCGCGCCGCCTCGGCCTTGATCTGGCTGGCGACGCTGATCTTCGCGCTGCTGGACTTCCCGTCCACCCGCGCCCTGGCCACGAGCCTGTTCGCCTCGGCGGGGCTGCTGGGCCTGGTGTTCGGACTCGCCGCGCAGAGCACCCTGGCGAATATGATCGCCGGCCTGCAGATAGCCTTCGGCGACTCCGTCCGCATCGACGACACGGTCCAGGTGAACGGCAAACACGGTGTGGTGGAGGAGATCACGCTCACCTACATCAGCATCCGGATGCAGGACAACCGCCGAATGATCGTTCCGGTAACGGATTTCGTGAACCAGCCGTTCGAGAACTGGACCCGCAAGAACAACAGCGCACACGTCGACAGCTACCTGTACGTCGACCACGCGGCGCCCCTGGAAACCCTTCGCTCCCGCCTGCACGACATCCTCGCAACCAGCGACCAGTGGGACGGTGAAGAGGGTTCGCTCGTGATCGCCGAATCCGACCGGGACTGCTTGAAAATCAAGATCACCGTGAGTGCGCCGTCGCTGCACCAGGCGACCCGGCTCGGCGAGCAGGTTGCCGAGCAGCTGACGCTCTATCTGGTTCGGGAGATACCCACCGCGCTGCCTCGGGAGCGTTAGGCGCTGTCCTGTTCGTCCAGAGCAGTCGCGGGCTGCTCCCGGTCGCGCACGTCCGCCTCGGCCGCGACGCCGGCCTTCCTACTCGATGAGTTTTCCGGTCCCGGTCGAGTTTCCCAGCCGGCCATCGGACAGGGATCGGACTCGATGTCCGCGCAGATATCGCCGGTGGTGATGTCCGCGCCTTCCCCGGCCTGCCGGACCGCGTGGGTTCGTCCCCGGCCCGCGCCGGCGATGAACGAAACTTGTTCCCGCATACCGCCGGTCGCCTTGTGCATCGTCACGGCCCCGGCGAAGTCGATGGTCAGAGGGTCCGGAACAGGCCGCCGTCGACCAGTACCTGAGCGCCGTTGATATAACCGGCGGCCGGGCTGGCCAGGAACACGCACAGCCCGGCGATGTCCTGCGGAACTCCGATGCGTTGCATGGGATTCATCGCGGCGGCGCGGGCCTGCGCTTCGGGGCCCCAGGCCTTGGAGATGTCGGTGTCGAAGGCTCCGGGAAGCACGAGGTTGGCGCGCACCTTGGGCGCCCACGCTCCGGCCAGAGCCAGGGTGAGTGCGTTGAGCCCCGCCTTGGCCATCGCGTACGGGAGGTCCTCCACGCCGGGGCGCAGGGTGCCGGCGGTGGTCACGTTGATGATCGAGCCGCCGTCGCCCTGGGCCATGCGTGCCCCGAACAGGGCCGACAAGCGGAACGGGCCGCGGGCGTTGACGGCGTGGACCTTGTCGTAGAGTTCCTCGGTGACCGAGGACAGGTCGTCGTAGACCGGCGACATGCCCGCGTTGTTCACCAGCACGTCGCACCGCCCGAAGGCGTCGTACACGGCGTCGAAAAGCGCCTCGGCGGCCTCCCACCGGCCGACGTGGCAGCCGACCGGCAGCGCGCGACGCCCGGTAGCGGCCTCGATTTCCCTCGCGGCCGCTTCGCAGTTGTCCAACTTGCGGCTGGCGATGACGACATCGGCTCCGGCCCTTGCGAATTCGGTCGCGACGGCGCGTCCGATGCCACGGCTGCCGCCGGTGACGACCGCGACCTTGCCGGTCATATCCAATTGCGCGGCGAGTCCGCCGGACGGAACGCTCGGATCGAGATCGGACACGGTATCTCCGTTTCTGATTATGCAGCCGCCTGCGCAGCGGGTGGTTCTCATCTGGTCGTTATGGTCGCTTTCGGCGGGCGTGGAGTCCAGAACGCCAGCCCAAAGCTGCTCATCTCGAGGCTGTGTGCATCTGGATTCGGCACGATGCCGCCCATTTCGGCCAGGCAATCCTCAACACGCATGGCATTCCGCCACCGCTATGGCCGATTCGCGGAGACAGCCGCCCAATCTGCCGATCATGCTGCGCTGACCTGCTGTTTTCGCGATACAACGGCGGAGACGATAGACTCGGGCGGCCGAAAGGTACGCCGCCTTAGCTCAGTCGGTAGAGCGCTTCACTCGTAATGAAAAGGTCGGGGGTTCGATTCCCCCAGGCGGCTCCATTCTCCCTGGTAGAGCCCGTTTTGAGCGTCGATGATGTTGACCTCGGGCGGTCGAAGTTCCAACTAATTCCCAACTAATTCCCTCTGGGCCGCAGGTCACGACCCTCCATTGACAGCGCGGTCCAGCGCATCGGCGGCAGCTCTGTGCGCTCGTCCGCGTGCCATGTAGCGCCGTTGGGTCATCGCCGGGTCGACATGCATCAGCACATCTGCTGTGACGCGTGCCGACAGGCCCGCATCGTCCAGGATTGTCGCGACCGCACCACGGAAGCTGTGCGCTGTCACGTCGTCATGGATGCCGAGCGCATCGCGTACCCGCTGCCACTCGTGACCCACGTTTTGAGGATCGCGCAGCGTCCACACAGCCGAGGGAAACACCAGATTCAGAACCTTTGCCCCGGGATCAGGCGGGGACTTGAGTCGGCGCGCTGCCAAGATGGCTTTCCGGCCCTTCAACATCTCCACAGCGAAGTCCGGAAGGGCGATCACTCCCTTGCGGTTCTTCGGATCGTCGTCCTTCTCGACCCGCACCAAACCTTCGCCCTTCACCCGGACAACCTTCCCGCTGGTCTGCAAGGTCCCGCGCTCCAGGTCGATGTCCGACCAGAGCAGGCCGAGAATCTGACTGCGGCGCAGTCCTGTCGCGGCCAGCAGAGTCACCCAGTCGGCCAGATCAGCGCTCTCGCAGTAGTCGGCGACGGTCGGCGGTGTGTAGGACTTCACGGGCTCCCCCCGAGTCCGTTCGGCCTTGGACAGCTTGCGTGGACACGGCAGCTGTGACGTACGGACTGCGGCCAAGATGAACCGCAGTTCATCGACAGTGATGTCCCGGGCACCCCCTGTCCGCCCCTTGGCCTCGATGTTCTTGGCCAACTGGGACTCCCGGACCGGATTCACGGACAGCGCATCCTTGCGGACCGCGTACCGGAACATGCCGGACAGCACATTTCGGCCTGTCCGCATGGTTCCCGGCCCTTTGGCCGAACCGAGGTCAGTGAGAAACGCCTCTACCGATGATGTGGTTACCTCCACCAACCGACGTTCACCGAACGCAGTATTGAACAACTCTGCTACGTCGTCGTAACGATCCAGTGTGCTGGACGCGCGGCCCTGTTCTTCCAGGTGCTTGCGGTACAGGTGCCACAGTTGCCGAACAGTTGTGGACTCGGACAGCTCCCCGCCCAGGTCCACCCGGACCGTTGAGACCGCAGCCATCACCGCATCCAGCGCCCGAGAGCCCTTGTGGTCCGGGATCTTCCGCCCGCGTGCGTCGAGTTTGACCGGTGAGACGCGTTTGATGTCTCGGCGACGGCCGGAGGCATCACGGACCAAAAGGCGTGCGGCCCAATGTCCCGGGGACAGTTCGGTCAGCATCGGTTTGCCCGGGACGCCGATCGGGCGGGCCGGCCTGCCCCGTGTCATCGGTCCACCGGTCCGTGGTGCGTCAGTCCGCGTCTTGTGCGTCCAGTGCCGCATCCAAAGCGTCTATGTCCCAACGGAAATCCTTCCCGACCCGCTTGGGCTTGGGCAACCACGGGTACTTGTCTCGTTCGCGGTTCCACCGCCGCAACACCTCCGGATGTACGCAGATGTGCGCCGCAGCGTCCTTCGTGTTGGCCCACCGCCGCAGGTGTGGTGTGCCGGACTCAGCAGACCCCGACCCGGCAGGAAGATCAAGACTCATTTGATTGCCCTATGTTAGCTGTAGTGGTTGGCGGCTGAGCTGTCCGCTCGATGGGGGTGGTTCGGCCGCCAGCATGGCTCGGTCGTATTCGCCGCGCCAGGTGATGCGTTCGGCGATCGCGGCCATGAGCAGTTGCGCCCGCGAGGGCATCCGGGTGCCGGGGGCGATTGTGGCCCAGGTGTACCGGTGCGGGTCGCGGGCGGGTTTGTCGATGCCGACCGCCGCAAGGCGTTGCCGAACGAATTCCAGGCGCTCGGCCTTGTGGTCGCCGAGGGTCTTGCCGGTCCACCGCTGGGAGGTCAGGACCCGATTCCCGGGCAAAGCGAGGGTGTCACGCCGGTGTGCACGCGATTTGCACACTCCGGCAACGGTTTTCGCGGTCGCTCCCTTGGGGACGATGCCGTACAGTAGCCAGATACCGCAGCGCGGACCACACGGGGTACGGCACAGCGCGCCATGTAGCCGGTCGTAATGGTCATGCGCACGCGCCGTCTTTGCCTGTAGTACCTCGGTTACCGATTTCGTGAGGTACTTGCACAGGTAGCTGACCGCTTGTGACACGGCTTTGGTGCCGCCCGCGATGCCTTGAATGTCCAGGCGTGGCCCGAACCGGGCCGTGTGCGCGGGCTCATCGTCGGGGCCGATCGCGTCCAGGGCCTCGTCCCACGCGGTCAGCGGTTTGCGGGTGCGCGGGTCCACGAACGTCTCATGCCCGGCGTCCCAGACCGGAGCCGCCGCGCCCGGGTACCGCATTTCGGTCGTTGGGGGCCACCACACTTGGTGGTATGTGGCCTCGGTGACCTGGTGCAGCACCGCGCGGGAGATGTGCCCGCGTATCGCGATGTGCAGGTGGGGAGCGCCGCGCTTCTGCGGTTCGACCACCGCGAAGTACTGCACGTTCCAGCCCACCGCGCGCCGCAGGTTCTGTATCCAGCGCGAGAACAGGCGGGCGCAGGTGATCGCGTCCCACGCGGCCCGGTCGTAGTCGTACGTGTCCGGGTTGCGGGCGGCCCCGTCGCCATACACCGCGCCGTACGAGGGCATGGTGAGCGTGACGAACATCGAGGAGTAATAGCCGCCGAACTCGCGGCCCACCGTCCGTTCCGAGATCGTGTGCCGGGGTAGGTCCGGCGCGTCCTGACGGCGGCGGGTGGAACGACGCCGCGCCGCAGGCGCCGAAACCTCCGACTCTCCGGCATCCACCGCGGTCGCATCGGTCACCGCGGGCGTTGTCCCCCGCATACCCAACGCCGCGAGATGGTTATCGACAAACGCGACTTCCGCCGCACACTGGGCGACATCCCGCGCCGCATCCTGCGGGGGTCGCCCGTCTTCGCGCGCGAGAGCCATCTCCGCGACCAGATCCGCCCGCATCTCGAGGAACTCTGTCTGGTCATCGCTCGGTGCCGCCCGCGCCATGTCGGGTTCCTCGGTCAAATGCCAGCCCTCGCGGCACTGGGCTTGCCGCAGCGCTTTGTACTTGCGCGCGCACGGCCCGCACACGCTCTCTCGGGTGGCCCCGCACGGCACCGGCACGAACGACTTGCGCCCGGTCACCGTGTCGGTTTGTTGCAGGATCACCGGCCGCACACACACCCCATACCGCTCAGCGGCAGCCACGGCGATATCCAAGAACGACGGACCCCGCCCGCCAGGCTCCCCATCATCCGGGGAACCCGGTAACGGCGCGTCATCGCGAAAAGTTGTAGTCATGAAAACACCTGTCCCGTAGTCGAATACGCGACCCCGGACCACCGAGCGCAGATCACGCACGATCAGCCCGGGGTCGTGTAGAGAAAGTGAAATATCAACTGCTGGAACAGGATTAATGGTTTTCGACACCGCCGACTCGGTGCCTGTGTATCAGGGCGCTGTATCGCGCTGGAGCCGCGCACCATCTGGCGTTTCGGTTCATCAAGCGGCTATCGACTACTGTGCGCGCATCCCACAATTTCGGGCCGCGCCTCACGGAACTGCTAACATCTCGACTGCTCGGTGAGTTGTGCTGTTATCCGGTGCGGCCCTTGCGGTTTCGATTTCCGTCACCGTCGCCGTCGCGCCGCGTGGACAGGTAGTCGTCCAGGTCGATCACGACCGGTTCACCGGGTACCGTGTCGCCGCAGTAACGGCGCGGTGGGGTGTAGGTGGCGATGATCCAGCCGATATCGTCGTCGGTCACATTGAACGCGCGCACCCGCTCGATGTCGGCGGTCAACTCCTCGGTCACGTTGCGGCCAGGGTCAGTGAGGTCAGCGCCCGGAGTGATCTGGACATAGGCCACACCGGGAGTCTTCCGGGAGATCAGGTCGGCCAGCGCGCCCCGCTCGCGTGCGGTCTGCCCGAGCAGCATCGCGACCTGTGTGGACTCGTCCAATCGCATCGCGAGCCTGGTCGGATACAGCTGACGGAGCCGATTTACCTCCTTACTGGGGTCCTGCACGAACCCGACGACCACGACGCCCGCCGCGCGGCCCATGGTCAAGATCAGCCCGAGGAGGCGTTCGATCTCTTCCTTGACCTTCCGGTCGGCGTAATACTCGGTCAGTGACGCCGCCTCATCGATGATCAGCAGAATCATCGGCTCATCGGCCGAGGGATACACCTTGCGATCCGGCTTGGTGCGGATACGTGCCAGGCGGGCCAGCATCACCCGCGCCGCTTCCCGCAGCAGCTCCAATGCCCCGTGGGTGTTGTCGTAGGCGAACCGGTCGAACCAGCCCATCCCGTACCCGAATTCCGCGCCGCCTTTCGGGTCGATTACCCACACCACCACCGTGCCGGCCGCGATCCCAGGCCCCAGGCCCGCGATGATCGACCACGCGACCGATCCCTTGCCCGCACCGGTCGCGCCACCGCCCAGCAGGTGAGTACCGAGCAATTCCAGCTGCCAGGGTTGACCCAGCTGCGTTATACCGACCGTAACTGCTTGCAGATCAAGCGAATTCGGGTCACCAGGGACTCGGGGCAGCGGGATCGGTTTGCGCAAGATGTCGGTGTGGATGACTTCCACCCGTACCCGCCCCGAGGCGGTGTGCCGCACCCGCAGCCCCAAGGCCCGGAACGAGTGCCGCAGCTCTTCCGCGCGCTGTTCCCAGGTTTCGACCTTCTGCCCGTGCAACAAGCCGATCTCCAGGACGTCGACCACCCGCCCGATGCGTGCGGAGATCAACGGCGGCGTCAGAACCCGCGTGTCGAGTTCTGCGGTCAACTGTTGCAACGCCATCAACGATGTCCAGCGCCGCGTGTACCGCCACCACTTCCAATACATCTGCCGCATGCGCCCGGTCACCCAGCGGTCGAACGAGACCAGCCAGCACATACGCCACACCGCCCAGAACACCACGGTGGCGACTCCGCCAGCCACACCGTAGGGCCAGCCACGCCACCAGCCCAGCGCCACCGATCCGGCGACCGGCAGCGACAGCATCGGGAACAGCAGCGCCAGCCACGCCAGCACCAGCAGCCCGAAGCACGCCTTGAGCAGCAGTTCGCCGAGGAGACCGGCGATCTCGTCGAAGAAATCGGATTGCCCTTGTGGTGGTTGATTTTTCGGATAGTTCGCTGATCGAACCATGATCATGTGTCCTTCATTAGATATCGCGAATAATGCTGTCTCGCAGACGATTACGAGACAGTCCCGTGATGGGGCGGGTCCGGGCCGAATGATGACCGGGCCGAACCCGCCCACTACAGATGCCGTGCTGGGACTAGCTGCCGGACTTGCCCGACCCTGAACCAGCCGCCGAACCGCTGCCGCGACCCGAGGCGGTCGGGGCCGGGGCGTACCCCGTCGCGCGGATGATGCGGTCCAGGTACTTGAACTCACCCGAGCCACCGACGCGCGGTTGCACCGTCACACCCTCGAGACGGATCGGCCGCAGCCCATCGGCAATCTCCTCGGTGGTCGGTACCGGCTCGGTATCCGACAGCAGGAACACGTCATACGCGCGCCGTTTCGAATTGGGTTCGTTCTGATCGGTCACCGCGATCCGCCAGATCAGCAGACCTGTCACAGGATCTCGCCGTTGCGGCCCTTGACGATTCGGACCGAGATATTCCGTATCGGGGACAACCGGCCCCGTCTGGAACAGCGGACGCGGAAAGTACTCATCGAATACGATCTTGTATCGAAAGTCCTTGCGGGAAACCTCTGACGAGGCGTTTTCGGCCATGAGCGCCGTACTCCTACTTCTGTGCATTTGCTGCGTGTATCTGTGACTTCCGCGATCCACACGGCGACCAGCAATCAGCTCGCACCCCGATGTGTGGACCAAACCGGCCCAGCCCCACGAGCGCCCGGATACCACCGTTCAGCAGCAGCAACGACACAACCGCGCCCAGCACGTCCTACGCGACATCGCCACAACAGGCCCCAACCAGGGGCGTGCCGAGACATCCGCGCATACCAGCAGCAACGACACCGCCAGTGGTGCACAGCGCAAACTTTGCACTACTCTGGACACAGCAGAGCCGAGAGCGCTGCTAGCGAAATATCCAAGGCTCTCGTGGAGGGGCTCCCACCCGCGTAATTCCACGGAGTTCATTTCGTTTCGGTTGCCCCCTCGCTGCAACGAGGGGGTGACCACGAAATTCGTTCAAAGTAACCAGATCATGTAACCATTGCCGCTTCACCGTCCTTTCTTGTTCGCCTTGACCATGACATCACGCGTCGCCGCTATCGGGAACCCTGAACACACCCACGGTGTGTGGGGCCACCGTGCATGGGATTCCATCCTGTACGATCCCGCGCCGCCGTCATCCGAGACGATCGAACAACGCCCACGGCGTACAGGATTTCCGAATGCCATACCCGGCACAGGGTCTCGCCGATATCCGACGATCACACGCCACGACTCACTCAGCGACGCGGAGGTCACACCACCGCCAGCCCGAACCGGGAGCAACCCGAGCACTCCCCGACCGCTCCGAACCAGCACGTGAGGTTCTGACACGAGGCTTCTGCCCTTTCTCACCCCGAGTCCCATCACTCCGAGCGCTTGTGGATAAAATTGCCAGCTTCCCCACATGAGCAATGATCCACGCGAAACGCTCGGCCTTCAAACACCCCAGGCCGGCTACCGCGTCGGCGGAGTTCGAGCATTTGTCCAGATTGAACAATAAAGTCCACGAGATTTTGCGTCGTGGCAAACTTGACATCCCCTGGCAAGCGTGTCCAGATCAGCCGAATTCTCACATGCATATCACAAAGCGAATGTTCAGCGTGAAACTATCACGTCTCCTACCAGCATCATTCTGCCGAGCCGCGCAATCCGCGATAGTTTCAGCAATGACGTCACCAGCCCGGGAGGACCACCTCTGCCGCACCGTGCGACATTCCCGAATCGGCAATATCTAATCCACATTAATTCCGGTTATTTGTGACTAATATCACTCCGAATGCTGGGTCATATTGCCCCTATTTAACTGATGCAATTTGCATCAGTTAAGGTACACTTCTGCCCAATCTGGGCACCCTTAAAAGGCTGACGGCGTGGCGACTTGACGACTATTCCCGCCGATGATAATGGGGACGCGCTCCGAATGCCCAGACAGGACACCTCGGCGGCGGTGAGGATCACCCTCGCGCCATCCAGGTTCTGCTCATCTGCCGCCCAGCGCGTGGTTCTATGGCCCGATGACGGATGCCTGATCATCAACGGTTGGCGAACGAGGCAAGGACAGCGAGAACCCCGTCATCCAACGATCGGATGACGGGGTTTTGCTCTGTGCTCAGCCGAGCGTGATTTTCAAGCCTGGGTCGCCGCCGTCGAATGTCACTGCCGCGCCGGTCGATTGAAGCATTGCGTCAAGGATCATCATTCCGTTCTGAAGCGCCTGCATCGAATCGACTCCGGCCATAGACCCGGTGATCGGCTCGTCACCGATGCCGGTGATCCGGTACGGGCATACCCAGCCGAGCGCATGCATCCGGGGCGCGGCCAGATCCACGAGCACCGGTGCGCCGGTGGCTTTCAGGTTCAGCTCACGTCGTGCGATCGGCTCTCCGAACTCGCCGTAGTTGTTCAGGCTCAATTCGTCAGCGGTCATTGCCGAACCCTAACCCCGCGCACCGGCGGGCCGGAAGCCAGATTCAGATGCTTACCCGCGAGGCAATCCGAGTACCACTGCGCGGCCTCCCGATGGCACTGAGCTGCCCGCCGGGAGTCGTCGTGATACGTCTCGCTGCACTTCGATGCCATCTGCTGGTATTGCTGATCACACCACTCTTTCACCGGCCCCGGCACCCCGTCGTGCGACGTCTGCACTCCGACCGGACATTGTTGCGCCGCAACGGTGTCCGCCGACCAGGCCACCCCGCCCACAGCGTGCGCCGGACCGGTGCCGACCGTAAGCGCTGGGCTCAGCCCCACCAGCACAGCAGCTAAGCCGAGACCTATACATATATTCATCTGTCCCCCTTGGGATTTCGATGGTCTCCGTACTTCAGAGCATCGCGAAACCGAACGATTACCTCGACCGGTAACAGTTCTGCCTTAGAGCGTGTCTTACGTGGTTTTGGAGTGTTGGTCGGCGATGATGTTCCGTTG
>CBJNFW010000108.1:0-25433 GCA_966435935.1 uncultured Nocardia sp. | reverse complement strand
AGCCGGTCGTCGGCTACGTCGCGGGCTTCACCGCACCCGAGGGCAAGACCATGGGGCACGCGGGCGCGATCGTCTCCGGTTCGGCCGGAACCGCCGCCGCGAAGAAGGAGGCCCTCGAGGCCGCGGGCGTCAAGGTCGGCAAGACGCCGTCCGAGACCGCCGCGCTGGCCCGGGAGATCCTGGAGAAGGCCAGCGTCGAGGCCTGAGCCGGTAGTCGCAAGGAAGGCCGCCACCCGAATTCGGGTGGCGGCCTTCGTCATTCATCGGGGTGTGTTCACGGTGCTGGGAATACGTGGCACAGCCCGAGGGTGCGAACCACTGTGCAGAACATTTCCGAAAGATTCACGGCAAACCTCCTTTTTCTCCTCCCTCTGGCACGATTCGCCAGTTCACCTGGTTCATCGGGCGCGCAATCCGGCCTGCTGCGCGGTTTGCGGTGGCCGTGACCCGGGCGCTTTCGTGCAGTAGCGTCAAGAGGGCATCCAATCTTGACTACGAAGGACTCGATAAGGAGACGACGACATGTCATACCCGTCCGGGGGCTCCGGGTACAACGCACCCGCGCCGACGCCACCCTCCTCCGCGCCCGGTTTCGCGCAGCAGCCCGGCGGCGCTACCAGCAGCAAAGCGGGCGGCCCGGGATCGAGTGCCATTGGGCTGCCGTTCTATCTCACCGCCGGAGCCGCCGTGCTCGGCGTCATCAACTTCCTGCTGGGTTTCGCGCCGTTCGTCTCCACCAGCAGTCACGACCTCGGCGAGGGCTTGCAGACACCCGCGACCAGCAGCGATTTCTTCTTCTCGTTCGCCGTGTCGGTGTTGATCGTGCTCCTGGCCGGCGGTCTGCTGGCGGGTCTGTCGCTGTTGCCCAAGCAGAACTGGAGCGGCGCCGCGGCCGCGGTCACCGCGGCCGGGTTCATCGGCCTGATTTTCGTCGTGATCAAGGTGCCCGACGGGGTCAGTGTGGGCTGGGGCGCCTGGGTGGTGCTCTTCCTGGCGCTCGTGCAGACCGCCGCGGCGGTTGTCGTGGTGCTTTTCGAGAGCGGCATCCTGTCCGTGCCCGCGCCGAAACCGGCTGCGCCACAGGCTGTTCCGGGGGGGTATGGTACGCCGGGCTACGGTCAGCAGGGGTATGGCCAGGCGCAGCCGGGCCAGTACGGTCAGCAGGCGCAGTCGCAGCCGGGACAGAGCCAGCCGTCCTACGGTCAGTACGGTCAGCAGCCCGGTTACGGTCAGTCGGCCCAGTCGCCCTACGGCCAGCAGTACCCGCAATACGGTCAGCAGCAGGCGCAGTCGCCGTACGGCCAGCAGCAGTACGGCCAGCAGCAGTACGGTCAGCAGGCGGGCGGATACGCCGCTCAGCAGCAACAACAACAGCAGCCGTCCGGCTCGAATGCGGGTGGCGAGGCGGCCGGTGGTCAGCAGCCGCAGTACGGCTCGCTGAACTTCGGTCAGCAGCAGGCCGGTCAAGGCGGCGCGGCCGGTCAGTCCGGCCAGTCGGCGAGCACGGCCAAGCCGGCAAACCCCTTCGGTGAGGAACGCCCGGCGAACCCGGCCGCGGACCCCACCACCGCGTTCCGTCCCGGCGAGGACGACAAGAAGTAGCTGTATCGCCGTCGCCGCTCGCTCCGGAGTGTCCGCCGATCCAATCCAGTGCCGGTGGAGCACGTATGGACGAGCGGCGCACGATAGGAAATCTTGTCCGCATGACGGAGTCGGTTTACCTCACGGCGGTGCTGACGCCGGACTCGGAGGGTGGTTTCACCGCGCGAATCGCGGAGTTCCCTGGCGCGATCAGTCAGGGCGACACCGTCGAGGAGGCGCTCGCAAATGTGCGCGAAGCAGCCGAGCTGTATTTGGAATACGCGACTTCGCAGGAGCGTGCGGCGATCTCAGCGCACCCGATCACCGCTCCCGTGTTCGTGAAAGTGGCGTGACTCGGCTCTCGGAGTATCCGTCGCCGACCGGTCGAGGTGGTGGAGAAGGCTGGCATGTTCGCCTGGGCACCAAGGGAACTCACGCGATCTCGAGGCGGCCGAACGGCACCCGGCGTAACGGTGCCGCTACGCAAGCCGGTCGAGCCGGGCATGCTCTCGGCCATTTTCCGCGTCGAGCCGGCATCGGCGCCGACGAATTTCGTGACCTGTTGTAACCGCCCGTTCGCCGGACGAACCCGAGCATGAGTGGCGTGATGATCGATGACGGCGAGTCGCGCGCGTGTCGGCGCGCCTGACTCGCCGATGCGATGGAAGCTGTCACCCTGGGGTGTCGTGAGGGAGCGCCGCGGTGAAAGCGAGCGCGCCGACCCGTCGTGAGGGGAAGTCGTGACTGTCGCATCGAATGCCGGACGTCGCGGGGGAGTCCGACCGTGAAAGCTTCTCCCGTCCGGTGGGATCCCCGCGACGCGCGCCCGCCGCGTGAGGAGGGCGCGCGGCGCCCGGGGCACGGGCCCGAGGACAATCTGTTCCTGTCGCTGAGCCCGGATCGGGCTCGGGTGCTGCTCATCGTCGCCGCGCGGGCGACCAGCTACACCATCGTGGTGATCGTGGCCCTGGTCCTGGTGACGCTGTTCGCCGCGGGGAGCCCGATGACCGGGGCCTCGGGGGCTATCGCCGCGGGTTGGCTTGCGGTACACCAGGTTCCGCTGGTGATCGGCCGGACGACGTTGAGTCTGCTGCCGCTGGTTCCGACGGGGGCGGTGCTGTGGCTGACCGCCCGAGACTGTGCCCGCGCCGTGGAACCGCGCTCCTCCCGGGCGGACCTGGGCTGGATACTGGGCGCCGCGCTGGCCGGACCGCTGCTGGTCACCGCGGTATGCCTCGCGGTGGCCGAGGATGCGGCGTCGGTGGTCGCGCTGCAAGCGCCGCAGGCCCTGGCCGCCTTCGCCTGGGTGGGCGGATTGCATCTGGCGGCGGCCCTGGCCGGGCTGGCCGCGCGGCCCAACCCGCTGCGCGACAGGGTGATCGCGCGAATCCCGCTGTGGGTGGAGTCCGCGGTCCGGATCGCGGTGCGCACGGTGCGGCGGCTGCTGCTGTGCGCGGCGGTGCTCACGCTGCTGTCCTTCCTGTTGCACTGGTCCCGGATCGGTGAGACCTACCGCGCGTCGGGCAATATCGGCGGGGCGCTCGGCCTGTCGGTGCTGTCGCTGGCCTACCTGCCGAATACGGTCGTCGGCGCGACGGGTCTGCTGGTCGGTGCGCGTGTGCACATCGGCGTCGGCGGGCTGAGCGTGTTCTCGGTCTCGGGTGCGCCGGTTCCCGCACTGCCCGTCCTGGCCGCGGTGCCGACCGGTCCGGCGGCCGGATGGTGGCCGGTGGTACTGGCCGTGCCCGCCGCGGTGGGCCTGCTGGCCGGGCGGGACTGCGCGCGGGGCACCTACGACCAGCCGCTGCGGCCGTGGGCGACGCTGACCGCGGCGGCGGTCGGTGCGGTGATTCTCGGTGTGCTCGGCGGGATCGCCGGTGGCGAGGTGGGTTCGTTCGGCGCGATCGGGACGGGCGTATTCCTGTTCGCCGGCTGGGCTTTCGCCTGGTTCGCGGTCGCCGGATACCTCGGTCTGGTCGGCTCGCGCTGGTTCCTGGGCGTCCCGGCCGCGGAACTCGTCGACGAACACGAATACGCGGACGCGGGCTACGCGGACGAGGAGTATCGCGAGGACGGGTATTACCCGGAGTACGCCGAGGCCGGCCATTACGAGCGGGACGATTACGAGTCCGGCGACTACGAGCACGAGCGCCGCTATCTCGACCAGGGGCATGCCGACAGCGGCTACCACGGTCAGGACGGCTACCACGGTCAGGACTACGACAGCGGCTACGACGAACTCGACTACGACCGCCGCGCGGGGCGCGGCGATCCGGGCGTCGAGGAGATCGACGGTGAACTCGTCGAGGAGCAGGCCGCCCTCGAACCCGCCGTGGATCCCGACGAGATTCTGGACGCCGAGGTGGTGGAGACGGACCTGCCGGACAGCCGGCGGTGGGACGGTAGCTAGGCTCTAGAGCGGCGGTCCTCGCATCCGCCGCAAATCCTGCAGTCTCGACGCACAGGGAGTAGAGCGCTGACGACTCCGCCCGCCCAGTTGGTGCCCGCGGCCTTGCCCGCGACCGTCGTCGTGCTCGCCTCGGGTACCGGATCGTTGCTGCGTTCGCTGCTCGAGGCCGCCGCCGAACCGGGTTATCCCGCCCGCGTCGCCGCCGTCGGTGTCGATCGCGCTTGTGCCGCAACCGATCACGCGGACGCCGCCGGAATTCCGCATTTCCGTGTCGCGCTGGGCGAGTACCCCGACCGCGACTCCTGGGACGCCGCGCTGACCGAGGCGGTCGCCGCCTACACGCCGGATCTGGTGGTCTCGGCCGGTTTCATGAAGATCCTGGGCCCGGCTTTCCTGTCCCGCTTCGGCGGCCGGATCATCAACACCCATCCGGCGCTGCTGCCCTCGTTCCCGGGCGCGCACGCCGTGCGCGACGCACTCGCGTACGGGGTGCGGGTCACCGGCTCGACCGTGCATCTGGTCGACGCGGGCGTCGATACCGGGCCGATCCTCACGCAGGAGGCGGTCGAGGTGCTGCCCGAGGACGACGAGGACACCCTGCACGAGCGGATCAAGGTCGTCGAACGGCGGTTGCTGGCGCAGGTCGTCGCCGCCGTCGCGACGCGAGGCATTGTCTCCGATGGACGAAAGGCAGTTATCCCAGATGAGCGAGTACTCCGGTGAGTGAACGCAGCGAACGACCCGCGAATGAGGCCGACCGCAGGCCGATCACCCGGGCGCTGGTGAGCGTCTACGACAAGACCGGACTCGTCGAGTTGGCCACCGGGCTGCACGCGGCCGGGGTGGAGTTGGTGTCGACCGGTTCGACCGCGTCGCGGATCGCCGATGCGGGCGTTCCGGTGACGAAGGTCGAGGATCTGACCGGCTTCCCGGAGACCCTGGACGGCCGGGTCAAGACGCTGCATCCGCGGGTGCACGCCGGGATCCTGGCCGATCTGCGCAAGCAGGAGCACGCCGACCAGCTGGTCGAACTCGGTGTGGAGGCGTTCGGTCTGGTGGTGGTGAACCTGTACCCGTTCACCGAGACCGTGGCAAGTGGCGCGAGCCCGGACGAGTGCGTGGAGCAGATCGATATCGGCGGCCCGTCGATGGTGCGTGCCGCGGCGAAGAACCACCCGTCGGTGGGCGTGGTGGTGGACGTCGCCGACTACGACCGCGTACTCGAGGCGGTGCGTTCGGGCGGATTCACCCTCGCGGAACGAACCGAGCTGGCGGCCAAGGCATTTCAGCACACCGCTGGCTACGACGTCGCGGTGGCGAGCTGGATGACGAATGTGCTGACCGCGGAACAGGGTTCAGCGCCCGAGGGGTCGGCCGAGCCGGATTCGGTTGCCGCGGTGCGCTTCCCGACCTGGCTGGGTGCGACCTGGACCCGCGAATCGGTGCTGCGCTACGGCGAGAATCCGCACCAGGCCGCCGCGCTGTACACCGATGCGGCCGGCGCCGCCGGCTTGGCGCAGGCGAAGCAGTTGCACGGCAAGGAGATGTCGTACAACAACTACACCGACGCCGATGCCGCGTGGCGGGCCGCCTGGGACCACGCCGCGCCCGCCGTGGCGGTGGTCAAACACGCCAATCCGTGCGGGATCGCGGTCGGCGAGGACATCGCGCAGGCGCATCGCAAGGCGCACGCCTGCGACCCGGTGAGCGCGTTCGGCGGTGTGATCGCGGCCAATCGCGAGGTGACCGTCGAGATGGCCGAGCAGGTGGCGGAGATCTTCACCGAGGTGATCGTCGCGCCCGGCTACGCCGACGGCGCGGTGGAGGTGTTGCAGCGCAAGAAGAATGTGCGCATTCTGGTCGCCGAACAGCCGGTCCGCGGCGGTGTGGAACTGCGCCCGATCAGTGGCGGGGCGTTGTTGCAGCAGCGCGACATCGTCGACGCCGAGGGCGACGATCCGGCCAACTGGACGCTGGTCTCCGGCGAGGCCGCCGACGCGGCCACGCTCGCCGATCTCGAATTCGCCTGGCGCTCCTGCCGTGCGGTGAAGTCGAACGCGATCCTGCTGGCCCACGACGGCGCCTCCGTGGGTGTCGGCATGGGCCAGGTCAACCGGGTCGACGCCGTCCACTTGGCGGTCCTGCGCGCCGACGACCGAGCCAAGGGCTCGGTGGCGGCCTCGGACGCCTACTTCCCCTTCCCCGACGGTCCCCAGCAACTCATCGCGGCCGGCGTGAAAGCCATTGTGCAACCGGGTGGATCGGTCCGCGACCAGTTGACCATCGACGCGTGCCGCGAGGCGGGTGTCACCATGTACCTCACCGGCGCCCGCCACTTCGCCCACTGACGACAAGGCCCAGCCCGGAGACCTGAAACCCGCTGCGAGAGTGGGTAAACCGCCCAACTCGCGGCCGGGTCGCGTGGTGATGGCGTTCGGCCGAGGCCGGCCCGCCGGAGCGAAGCGGAGACCGAGAATACAAGAGACCCTGCGCGGGGCTGCGGTTCCCGCGCAGGGTCTCTTTTCATCCAGGCACCGGGCCGTGTACATCCCGGGTCCCGGGTTTCGTCATCCCGGCGGACGCCGGGAATCGGTCTGGGGTTTCCCTTGTGCGGGACGGGAATTCGGAGTAGCTCGACGGATGCGTCGCGTCAGGGAAGTGCGTGACATGAGTGCTCTGTGGATGTTGTACGGCCTGGAGTTTCTCTACGTAACGCTTATGTCACGCAACGTATCACTTCCGAAGTGCTACCGCTTCAGATGTTCTTGCTATAACTGCTGGTCAATAGATATTGTGATCGACATCACATTAGCCGAGATTTATTCGGCGCTGAGAACCTTTCGATTGCCCAGAGGTTGCTTCAGTTGAATGCCGAGGGTGCCGAATACCGCGATCATGGTGCACATGCGGCCCTGCGCCTCCGGCAGGCGGCCGGAGCGCAGTGCGATGGTGACGGTGCTGGAGGTCTCGGTGGCGGTGGCATCGACACCGAAACAGTCCGGCGATCCGATCTGGAAGTTCACCGCGATCCGATCGGCGGCGAGCGGGCTCCAGCTGTCGAAGGCCATCGGGTGGGCATTGACGATCGCGGGATTCGCGGTGAACGTGCGTCCTGGGTCGGGTGTGGCCTGTTCGGTCGGGGTGCTCGGCCCCGCGGACGTGCTCGTGGTCGTATTCGACTGTGTGCCACCATCTTTCGCCTGTCCGCAACCGGCAGCCAGTAGCGCCAGCGGGGTTGCGGCGGCCGCGCCGGCGCGGCGCGGTCCCGAATTCGCCTTCATGCGCCACACCCTAGTGGCGATGCCGCCGCGGTTCGTGACGTGCGGCCCGCCCGACGGCGTGCGCGGGCGGACGTGGAACGCGGAGAGCCCCGGTGGCGTACCGGGGCTCTCACGCTCGACCGAGTGGCGGTCAGCGACTGGTGAACGGCAACAGGGCCATCTCGCGGGCGTTCTTCACCGCGACGGCGACCTGCCGCTGCTGCTGCGGGGTCAGGCCGGTGACGCGGCGGCTGCGGATCTTGCCCCGGTCGGAGATGAACGTGCGCAGCAGATTCACGTCCTTGTAGTCGACCACCTCGACGCCCGCGGCGATCAGGGGATTCTTCTTCGGGCGCCGCGCCTGCTCGGCCCGGACCTTCTTGGACGGTGCTCGCTTGACAGCCATATCAGTATCCTTCCTCGGCATGAGCTCTGGGCCCTACGTGGTTGCGCGAGATCCGGGTGGTCTACCAGCTCGATTTGTGCACACCCGGCAGCTCCCCGTGATGGGCCAGCTCGCGCACACGTACTCGGGAAAGGCCGAACTTCCGCGGATATCCACGTGGGCGGCCATCGGTAGCATCCCGATTGCGTAATCGTACCGGACCGGCGTCGCGCTCCGGCCGCTGTAGTGCTGTATGGCGAGCCATAAACGGCCGCGCGGTGGGCGTTCCGCGTGGACAAGGAACACTGTAGCGCGGCCAGCCGGTAAATGAAAATCATTGTCGAAATGGGTCGCGATCACTTCGCCTCCCGAGCGCCGCACGCCCACGGCCCTCCTGGCCGGCGCGGCCAACGGGGATGAACGCACGGTCGTCCGGTCGCGGTCGGACGGGTCGAATCATTCGATGCCGTCACGGTTTTCGACGTACTCCCGGACGCCGCGCCGGCGGGCAGGGGGCGGTGAGCCGAGGTGGCGGTTCCGAAGCGGCGGATGTCCAGATCGAATACCCGTAGCCCCCGGGGCTGTTCGGAAGGCGAGCCCACCGGATCTGGTGCCGGTGCGTGTCGACGGCACGGAGTATCGGGTGCCGCGGCGGTGCGACGGGGCTGCTCGATCCCTCCGGATGGTGGGCCGGTTGCGAGATACGCTGCGGCTGGGCGGTTTCACGATATTTGTCCGCATACCGCGATCATCGGGCAAACGATCGGATCGGTTCGAGCTGACGAGAGTCCGTGATCTCGATTGCCATGGAGTAGCTGATCTCTGAACTACCAACTGCCAGTTGGTTTTCGAATGTGAAAAAGTCCACGTGAAGTGATGCTTTCGTGCTCTTCGCCCGGTAGCCTCATTCGGGAGGGCGGGTTCCCTCGGAGATCCCTGGGAACCCGCTCATCGCCATTTCTCGGGGGCAGTCGCGCCGGACGTTTTCCGGCACGCTCGTCGAGTTCACGAATGTTCCGGTCCGCCACCGCGTCCGAGTGGCTCGGGCAGCAGCGATTCCAGCCGTGCGACCTGTTCGGCCAGCATCGCCAGCGGCCCTTCCGCCAGTGAGAGCGGCCATGGCAACCGTGGTTGCTGTGCCAGATCTCGCACCTGTTCCTCGAGTTCCGCGATCGTGGCTTCCAGATCGCCCACCTCGGTGCGCAATTCGGAAATCTGCGTCAACGCCGCGGCCACGGCGTCCACCAGGGAGCGGTGCCGACCATCCTCGTCGGTGCCCAGCTGTGGCCAGCCGGCCAGGTCGGGGCCGCGAAGCTGAGTCTGGATATCGCGCAGTACGGTCACGTGGTCCGGGACTGCCTGCGCCGCCTCGGTCACCTCGGCGTCATCCGGGCGGGAATGCATGAGACCACTGTAATTCGCCCGGCGCGCGCGGCGCTCGGCATCGGTTGCGGCGCTGCCGATCCGCGGGATGCGAGTGACGCACGCCATCCGTCGATACCGGGCGGGGTACGCGAACTGCCTGCTCCGCGTCTCATTTGTCCGAGTTTGCGGCCTTTTAACATGATTGCCGTAATTTTGCCGAATTGTTGACGGCCGATGTCACAGCGTCGTAATCATCGGGCGCGACTCTCTGTCTGGGCCGCACGCCACGGCTCCGCGCTCCCGGTTTCCGAGGGGCGCGCAGTATGAGGAAGACCTGATGGGGATCGCTATGAAGAAGATGACGTACGCCGTGTCGCTCGCGACCTTCGCGACGACCGCCGCGGTCGCACTGGCCACCGGAACCGCCTCGGCCGCCGCCCCCGGCGTGGACGCGCCCGTTGTCGATCCGCACACCCTGAGCGTGCCGATCGCACCAGGTGTGCAATACACCAGCAACACCACCGACCGCTCCACCGTGCTGAACACCCCGTTCGGCACGCTGACCACGCTGGGCGGCCAGATCCAGCTGAACGACGCGAAGGGCTCGACGGTATACGGGCAGAAGGCATTTCCGGTGACTCCCAAGGCCGCCGTCACCGTGCCCGCCGGGACGGACGCGGTGACGACCCATCAGGCCGGCGCGACCGTCCTCGCGCCGCACCCGGTCGACGCCCCGGCCCACGATCCGCAGGCGGACTTCAACTCCGCCCTGGGCACCGCGGCCACCCAGTTCGGTCTCGCCACCGGTGTCGGCGCCATGGTCGGCGGCGTCGGCGGTGTGCTGGTCGGCTGTCCGCTCGGTGTCGTCACCGGCGGCGTGCTCACCTCGCCCACCATCATCGGTACGCCGCTCGGCATCGTCGGCGGCTGCATCCTCGGTGCCTCCGCGGTCGGCGGTGTCGGCGCGATCGTCGGCGGCGCGACGTTGGGCATTCCGGTCGGCGTCGCCAGCGGTGTGCAGATGTACAACACGCTGCATGCACAGGGAGACGTATAGCGGTAGCCGGAGTTTCGACGAGTTCGGGCCGGATCGCCTACCCGCAGGGGCGATCCGGCCCGATTCGTTCGACTACCGCTGCGGCGAACCGTGCGGGACTCCGCTCACCCGACCGTTTCGGGCGTGCGTGTGGTCTCGGCGGTGCGGTTGGGGGCGGGAATGCTGCGCCGACGCGGTCCCTTGGGGACGCGCTTGGCGCGTGCCTCGGGCTGCAACCGGCCGGTGCGGTCCGGTGCGACCAGAACCGCGGTGATCGGTACCGCGAGCGACATCGTGGCGACGACGAAGATCGGGATGAACATGGTGAACAGGTCCCGCCCGCTGGGCTGTGGCATGGCCGGATCGATGTGGACCGATACGCCGGCCAGGCCGAGATAGTGAATTCCGATGATCGCGCCCGCGTACACCACGGAGACTCCGACCAGAGCCGTCGTCACGCGCCACCGCGTCGCCCACAAGAGTCCGGCGGCGCCCAGCACCAGCAGCGCGGTGCATCCGGCCATGAACGCGGGGCTGATCGTCGTGGTGCCCTGCACCGTGAGGGAGTTCAGGCCCAGATAGTTCATCAGCCCCAGGCACAGGCCTGCGACCAGCGCGCCGATCGCCAGGCGCACGGGTTTGCGCTCGTCGCCCACGATGACGAGTCCGGCCAGCACCCCCACCGGCGCCACGACGAGTGCGGCGACGCGCTGCATCAGGTCGTAGCGGACCACCCCGCTGGGCAGTCCGACACCCAGCATCGTGACCGACACCGCCACCTGCGTCCCGATCGCGCCGATACAGATCGCCGCAGCGGTCAGCCATACGAGACGGAATTTTGCGGTCACCGACAGCGTCGATTGCCGGATGCAGATCAGGCCCACCAGGGTGCCCGCCCACGCCACCCCGAGCGCCAGCACGAGCACCCAGGTCCCCATGGTGAAGTACTGCACGCCAAAACCCCCTGTTCGGGTCGGATGTTCTCGATTACTTACCTGCGTTCAGGTCTTCGACCGCCGGTCGCTGTCCTGAACTGTGCTTTCGTCTCTGCCGCGACACCAGGGCGACAACCGATTTCGCGAGTACGTCGGTAACTCCCCGGCAACGCCCGAGACCGTACAACATCCCGGACCACCGCCCCGCCGCGAAAATCTCGTAACACCTGACGACACGCTGAAGTCGCGGAGAGGCGGACTAGCGCGCTGGATCGCGGGCCGGTTCCGCGGCGGGCGGGTCCGTCAAGCGGGCGATGGCGTATTCGGTGACCGCTGCCAGGGATTGGCGCACCTGGACCGGGTCGCGGGCGTCGATGTCGACGATGGGTACGCCCTCGCGGATCGACAGCGCCTCGCGCAGTTCGGTCGCCGGGAAGCGAGGCGAGTCGGGAAAACGGTTGACCGCCACCAGGAACGGCAACTGCCGTGCCTCGAAGAAGTCGACCACGGCGAAACTGTCCTCGATCCGTCGGGTGTCCAGCAGCACCACCGCGCCGATGGCGCCCCGGACCAGGTCGTCCCACATGAACCAGAATCGGCGCTGGCCGGGGGTGCCGAACAGGTACAGGGTCAGATTGCCGGGCAGGATGATACGGCCGAAATCCATGGCGACCGTGGTGGTCTCCTTGCCGGGCGTGGCCGACAGATCGTCCACGCCGTCGGAGTAGCCGGTCACCATGGCCTCGGTACGCAGCGGCACGATCTCCGAGACCGCGCCGACGAAGGTGGTCTTACCCGCGCCGAAACCACCGGCCACCACGATCTTCGTGGAGGCGGTGCGAGTTTCGGCATCCGAGACGTCAGAGAGCGCGGAGTCCACGCAGGGTCCTCTCCATGAGCGAACGGCGCTCATCGTACGTGGCGTTTTCACTGAGCGTGGTGTGAACCCGCAACGTGCCGGCGACGACCAGATCGCCGATGACGACGCGGACCATGCCCAACGGCCGTTGAAGATGGGCGGCGATCTCCGCGACCGACAGCCTGCGACCGCCGAGGCGCAGGATGTCGGTGCGGACATCGCCTGCGGGCCAATCGAATCGGCTCGCATACGGCAGGGTTTCCACGACCGCCTCGAGTGGCAGATCGACCGCGGGCTGGGTGCGCCCGGCGGTCAGCGCATAGGGGCGAACGCGTGTTGTCGGCCGGGGATCGGCTCCGAAGGAACTCGCCATGACACCGTCAGACCGACGAGCGGGCGGTGGCCTGAACGACCGCTCCGACCCGATCGGACAGTAGTGCCATCTCGTAGCCGATGCGGCCGATATCGTGCTGCTTGTTGGCCAGCACCGCCAGGTGAGAGCCGTTGCCGACACTCATCACCAGCAGATAGCCGCGTTGCATGTCGACGATCGACTGCATCACCTTGCCGCCCTCGAACAACTGGGCGGCGCCGGAGGACAGACTGGCCAGTCCGGCGGTCACCGCGGACAGCTGTTCGGCGCGATCCGCGGGCAGGTGCGGGCTGGTGGCCTGCAACAGGCCGTCGGCCGATACCAGCACCGCGTGCGAGACGCCGGGGACCTCACGCGTGAAGCGTGTCACCAGCCAGTTGAGATTCTCGTCGGTGGGGGGCTGCTCGGTATCGGTCATACGTGTCCTCCATCGTTGTACTGCGCGTCGTGATGTTCGAGCCCGCCGCCGGACCGAGTTCCGTTGTACCCGTTTTCATCGCCGTACGACGCGAGGCCCGCGCGCCCGCTGCGCACACCGCTCAGGTGCCGGGACAGGTTGCTGCGGATTTCCTCGGGATCGGGTGCGCCGGTGTCGGAGGGTGGGGTCAGGCCGCCCGGAACGAGCTGAGCGCCCGGATTGCGAATCGGAAGCCCACCGGAGGTCCGATGGTCCAGGATCGGTTTGCTGGCCTCCTCGGCCGCCGCCCAGCCCGCGTCGGCGGGGGAGGACCAGGCGCCACCCGGTTCGCTCGCCGAGGGCTCGACCAGCCATTCGGAGACCATGCGCTGGTAGATGGGTGATTCCGCAGGTTCGGGCGCGCCGGGTTGCTGGACCGGCAGGGTCGCGGTCTGCGCCCACAGGTCCGCGGCCTCGGTTTCCCAGGACGGGGTGGTCCGGGCTGGTTCGGGGATCGCGCGGGCCGGTGTGCCGGCCGGCATCGGCGGGAACTCACCCGAGGGCCAGGGCTCCGCCGCCGGGCGGCGGCGGCGCGGCCGCAGGATCTGCTCGCCGCCCGACGTGGCGGTCGCGGGATTGGAATCAGCCGCACCCCAGGGTTTTTCGGTGACGGCACTCGGTTCGGGACGTGCGTCGGCCCAGAATTGTTCCGCGGGTTCGGATCCGGTCTCCTCCCAGCGCACCGCGCCGGACCAGGAATCGCCGCTCTTCCAGCGGGCGACGTCCGGGCCCTGTTGGTACTGCGGCGCCTCGCTGTCCCAATCCTGTTCTCCCGCAGCCGTTTCCCGTGAGCGCCAACCCGAGGCCGGGCTCGACCACTCCGGCGCCGCCGACTCGTCGTCGTCCTCGTCCGGCGTCGGCAACGCCGACCGGTCCGGAACGGCCCAGGGATCGCGCGCGGTCTCGCCCGCGTGGCCGTACGGATTCCGTTCCTCCGGCGGCGGCTGGAAGCCGATCACGCCGTCGGAGGCCGGGTTCGAATCCCGGTGCGGTGTGAACAGTCCGGTGGGCTCCTCGTCGGGCTCCGGATCGTGCTGCGAGACGAACAGTCCGGTGGGCTCGTCGTCGGCGACGGGCGAGAGCTTCGCCGCCGATTCGCCGGAATCCTCGCGTGCCGGGCGTCGCTGGGGGAGCGGGGTCACCGAGTTACCGAACAGCGGCACCGGGACCGCGATCTCCTCGGGCGCGGCATGAGCAGCGGTCGAGGCCGGCGCGGCGGGCAGCGCGTCGCCGGGGAGGTCGACGGGTTCCGGTTTGTCGGAGGTGATCAGAGATTTCGGCAGATGAACCGTGGCGGTGATGCCGGGCTGCTGTGCCATCGTGGAGGTGCGGCGCAGGCTGACGGTGACCGTATGCCGCTTGGCGAGCCTGCCGACCACGTAAAGCCCCATGCGGCGGGCGGTTTCGACGGTCACCTCACCGCCGGAGGCCAGCCGGTCGTTGATCTCGCGCAGATCGTCGCCGGACATGCCGAGCCCGCGGTCGGTGATCTCGATCAGATAGCCGCCCTCGGGTGCGGCGGACACCGAGACCGCGACCGGAGTGCTCGGCGGCGAGTACCGCAGCGAGTTGTCGATCAGCTCGGCCAGCAGATGCTCGATGTCCACCGCGGGCTCCCCGGCGACCACGCCGTCGGGCACCGCGCCGATCTCCACCCGCTGGTAGTCCTCCACCTGGGAGACCGCGCTCCAGAGCATGTCGGAGAGCGGAACCGGGGGCAGCTGGCCGCGGCGCAGCGCGGTTCCGGCCAGCACGAGCAGGTTGTCGCCGTTGCGGCGCATGCGGGTGGCCAGGTGGTCCAGGCGGAACAGGCTCTGCAGCCGGCCCGGATTCTCCTCGTCGCGTTCCAGATCCTCGATCAGCGTCAACTGCTGCTCGACCAGGGATTGGCTACGCCGCGAGAGGGTTTCGAACATACTGCTGATCAACAGTCGCAGGCGGGCCTGGTCGGCGGCCAGGTGCAACGCCTGGCGGTGCATATCGTCGACCGCGCGGGCCAGCTGGCCGATCTCCTCGGTGGTCTGCACGTCGACCGGGAGGATCTCCGGGGTGGCGCCGCCCTCGCGCACCACCGACAGCTCGGCGGGCAGATCCACGTGGGCGACCTGCAGCGCGCCGCGACGCAGCCGGCGCACCGGCACGACCAGTGAACGCGCCACCGCCAGCGCCAGGGCCAGGCCCGCGAGCAGGGTCAGGACCACGGACGCGACGTCACGCAGAACCGTGCTGCGCGCATCGATCGAGGTGCGGCTCAGACCCGAGGTGATCAGGTCGGCCACATTGTTGACGGCCTCGGTGTAGGTCGCGGTGCTGCGCTGCAGCGAATCGTTCACGCCGGCGATGGTCATCGGCTCGGCGGAGGTCTGACTCAGCGCGCGCAACCGGGTCTGCTGGGCGTCCAGCAGCACGTCCGGCTTGTACGCCGAGTTCGGCTGGACCACCGCGTACTGGTTGATCATGGTGAGTTCGGAGCCGGTCGCGGTGAGCGCCTGCGCCAGCATCGCCGGATTGTTCCTGATCTCGCCGCTGCCGATGATGAGCTGCTGCTGCAGGAACATCCGACGGGCGATGGCGAGATCGCCGAGCTGGGTGTAGTAGCGCTCGAGGACCGTCTCCTTGGGCGTGATCAGCGTGGTGACGGCGTTGCTGATGTGCGTGGCGACCTCGTCGGCCTGGGTCCCCACCACCTGGGTGGAACTGCCGTGCAGACTGTTCCGCATCCCGCGTCCGGTGGACAGCGCATCGGTGATCTCGGTGCTCACCTGCTGGTCGACCCGGGCCAGCGGCAGTGCCGACTGCAGATTGGCCGCTGCCTGGTCGAACCGCGCGGAGACCCGGTCCAGCGTCGCCTGCCCGATGTGGTCGCCGACACCGCCGGTGCCCGCGGCGACCGCGAGATCATCGGCGGCGGAGCCGAAGTCGAGCAGCGGCCGGATGATCTGCGCCTGCTGGGTGGCGACGTTCAGCTGGGAGATCGTGCCCAACTCGTCCCGGATCCTCAGGACGGCGAAGACCGAGGCCAGCATGACGGGAAGGAGCAGCACGATGCCGACCTTGCTCGTCACCGAGAGGTTGGAAAGATTCCGCTGCCATGGTCGCGGTGCAGTTACCATCCCGCTTCCGTCGCCTCCGCTCGCGCATTCGCCCTGCGGGTCCCACCGCGGCCGGTTCCCGGCTCACAGCCTCACCTCGCAGGTGCTCGGCGCACTGTGCCGAAGGCGCTGTATCCTCGGCAAGCTCTCGAGCTACCTCGCGGTAACGCAGATCCCGTCGTGCTCGAATTTGCGCAATGTGAACTGACGTTCTTCGGGTCCAACCGCCGGAGAACCGACTGCAGGTCTTCTTTTACGGCAGGCAACATACCGCGTGAACTTGGCCACGGCAATTCGGACTTCTATGCTCTGAAATTCGGTAATTTCGCCACGCACAAGGTGTTTCATCTGCTCGAGGCCGCGCGAGCGGGCAAAGCGACTGGTCACCGGCTCGTCGTGCTCGGCGTGTCGGATGGGGGCTTCTCAGTGGACTCTCAGTCGCTGCGGTCAGACTGGATCGCATGCGCATTCTGGTAGTCGATGACGACCGCGCGGTCCGGGAATCACTGCGGCGGTCGCTGACGTTCAACGGCTACTCCGTCGAGCTGGCGGTCGACGGGCTCGACGCCCTCGAACAGGTGGCCGCGCAGCGGCCCGACGCGCTGGTACTGGACGTCATGATGCCCCGCCTGGACGGCCTCGAGGTCTGCCGCCGGCTCCGCAGTACCGGCGACGACCTGCCGATACTCGTTCTCACCGCCCGGGATTCGGTCTCCGAGCGGGTCGCGGGCCTGGACGCGGGCGCCGATGACTACCTGCCGAAACCGTTCGCCCTGGAGGAGTTGCTGGCCCGGCTGCGCGCATTGTTGCGCCGCACCTCCGCGGACGCGGCGGGCGTCGACGAATCCGAGACGATGACGTTCGCCGATCTGTCGCTGGACCCGATCACCCGCGAGGTATCTCGCGGCGACCGCGCCATCAGCCTCACCCGCACCGAGTTCTCACTGCTGGAGATGTTGATGGCCAATCCGCGCCGGGTGCTCACCCGCAGCCGCATTCTCGAGGAGGTCTGGGGCTACGACTTTCCCACCTCCGGCAACGCGCTCGAGGTGTACATCGGCTATCTGCGGCGCAAGACCGAGGCCGAGGGGGAAACCCGGCTGATCCACACCGTGCGCGGCGTCGGCTACGTGCTGCGCGAGACCCCGCCGTAGCCGTGGGCGTCATCGTGGGAAGGCATGTTCCGCGGTCGGCGACGCGCGGCTCGGGCGGACGGGGACGCGATGGGAACGGGCGTGGCCGGGACGTCGTGGCCGGGCTGCACCCGCGCGCGGACACACCCGATCTGCGCCCGCCGATGCCGCTGACCCGGTCGGTGTCGCTGCGCTGGCGGGTGACGCTGCTGGCGGCCTCGGTCGTGGCGATCGCGGTGGCGGTCACCTCGATCGCCGCTTACGCGGTGGTGGCCCGCGCGCTGAATGCCGATGTGGACAAACAACTTCGGACCAGGGCGACCGGCATGATAGTCCAGCGCCTGGACGCGCTGGACTATCAGGAGGTGCTGCAACTCGGCGCGCTGTACTCCAACGACGTGTCCATCGCGCTGAACTATCCAGGCAGCGATCAGTGGGTTTCGTTGTCCCGCAACTCCGATTCGCCGATCGGGGCGCCCGAGGTCGCGGTGGCACACGGCCGTTCCTCGTTCTCCCTGCGCACCAGCCGGAATCAGCGCATTCTCGCCGAGCACATGGAATCCGGTGCGACGCTGGTGATCTGGCAATCCCTGGAACCGACCCAGGAGGTGCTCGACCGGCTCGCCCTGCTGCTGTTCGTGGTCGGCGGCTGCGGCGTGGTGGTGGCCGCGGCAGCGGGAGCCGCGGTCGGCCGCACGGGATTACGGCCGGTGGCGCGGTTGACCGCGGCCGCCGAGCGGGTCGCGCGCACCGACGACCTGGCGGCCATCCCGGTGACCGGTGACGACGAATTGGCCCGGCTCACAGAGAGTTTCAACACCATGCTGGTGGCGCTGGGTGAGTCGCGCGAGCGGCAGCGTCGCCTGGTCGCCGACGCCGGGCACGAGTTGCGCACGCCGCTGACCTCGCTGCGGACCAATATGGAGTTGCTGATCGCCTCGTCCCGCCCCGGCGCGCCGCGAATTCCCGAGGACGATATGGCCGAGTTGCGCGCGGACGTGGTCGCCCAGATCGAGGAGTTGTCCACGCTGGTCGGCGATCTGGTGGATCTGGCCCGCGAGGACGCACCGGAGGACGTCTACGAACGGGTGGACGTCGGCGCGGTGACCGAACGGGCGCTCGAGCGGGTCCGCCGCCGCCGCGCCGGGGTGGAATTCGTTGCCGAGCTGTGCCCCTGGTTCGTCTACGGCGACGAGGCCGGACTCGAACGTGCCGTGCTGAACGTCCTGGACAACGCGGCGAAGTGGAGTCCGGCCGGAGATCAGGTGCACGTCACGATGGCCGAGACCGGCCCCGGACTGATGGAGATCTCCGTCGACGACGCCGGGCCGGGTATTCCGCCCGCCGAACGCCGCCTGGTCTTCGAACGCTTCTACCGGACCATGGCCGCCCGGTCCATGCCCGGTTCCGGGCTGGGCCTGGCCATCGTGCAACAGGTGGTGACCAAGCACGGCGGGACGATCACCATCGAGACCTCCGGACGCGGCGGTGCGCTCGTGCGAATCGTGTTGCCCGGCGAGAACCCGGCGCCGCCGGTGCAATAGGGCAGTAACGAACGGGCAATACCCCTGTGCGGTGCGCTGAATGCTGTCGACGGAGGTTCGCGGAGGCCGGTAGGTTGAGCTTACGAAGGCGGCCCGCCCACGAATCGCGGAAGAACTGATGGAGAACTGAAAGCGCCGTCTCAGTTCGCTCTCAGTCGATGTCATCAGTCTGGTCGGCAGACGTGAGGAGATACGAGAAGATGACCGAGGACCCGAAGGACAACCGGGAACAGCCACAGCCGTCGGCGAACTCGGAATTGCGGGGGCAGACGCCCGATGCACGGCCGACCGAGCAGCAGTCCGCCGAGGCCGGTCGCCCGGCGGGGGCCGCGGGCCAGGAAGATCCCGCGCAGTCGTCGGCGTCCCAGCCGGGCGCGTCGCAGTCCGGGGTATCGCAGCCGGGGCCGGGCGCGTCACAGTCGCCGTGGTCCGGATCGGCTGTGCCGCAGTCGTCCTCGTCGCAGTCGCCCTCCGCGCACCCGTCCCCGCCGCAGTCGCCGTTCGGGCAGCAGGAGTCCGGGCAGACGCCGTCGGGCGGATCGGAGTCGCCGTTCGGCCGGCCGGAGTCGCAGGGGTCCGGGTCGCCGGGGTCTGCCGTGCCGCGGGCGCCGTTCACGCAGCCCGGCTCGGAGCCCTCGCCGTTCGGGCAGCCGGCCCCCGGCGGGTCGACGACTTCGCAGTCGCCCTTCGGCCAGTCCGCGCCGCAGGGGTCGCCGTTCGGGCAGCCCGTCTTCGGGCAGCAGCCGCCGGGGCAGACCGGGTTCGGCACGTCGCCGTTCGCCCAGTCGCCGTCTCCGTACGCGCAGTCCGGGCCACAGCAGGCGGTCACCGGTCAGTTCCCGCCGGCCGATCAGCCGACCGGCTCCGGTTCGGTGCCGCCGGAATACTCCCCGTACGCGTCCCGGGAGACGCCGACCCAGCACACCACCCCGATGCCGCCGTATCCGCACGCCTACGGGTCCGGTGGCGGGCAGCAACCGCCGACCGGTCCCGTGCCGACCGGCGCGGGCTCGCCTTTCGGCTCCGAGCACACCGGCGCGTACGCGAGCGCCCCGTATGCGACCGCCACGCCACCGCGACGCGGCCGGGCCGGACTGGTCGCCGGTGCGATCGTGCTGGCGCTGGTCGCGGGCGGCGTCGGCGGCGCGGTCGGCGCGCTGGTCGCCGATTCGGGCAACGGGTCCTCGGTCGGCAACGCACTCGACAACTCCTCGCCGAACGCCAATCCGGCCTCGGTCACCGCCCCCGCCGGATCGGTGCAGGCGGTCGCGCAGAAGGTCTTGCCCAGCGTCGTGATGATCAAGGTGGCCGGTGATCGCGCCGAGGGGGAGGGCTCGGGGGTGATCCTGTCCCCCGACGGGCTGATCCTGACCAACAACCACGTCGCCAGCGGCGCCGGGCCGGACGCGAAGATGCAGGTGCAGTTCAAGGATGGCAGCACCAGTTCCGCCTCGATCGTCGGCATCGACCCGATCTCGGATCTGGCGGTCATCAGGGCGCAGAACAAGTCCGGGCTGACGCCGATCGACCTGGGCACCTCCAAGTCGCTCCAGGTCGGCCAGCCGGTCGTCGCGGTGGGCTCGCCGCTGGGGCTCGCCGGGACGGTCACCACCGGCATCGTCTCGGCGCTCAATCGTCCGGTGTCCACCAGCGGCGAGTCCGGTTCGACCGGAACCGTGATCTCCGCGGTGCAGACCGACGCGCCGATCAACCCGGGCAACTCCGGCGGCGCCCTGGTCGACATGAACGGCAAGCTGATCGGCATCAACACCGCGATCGCGACCCTGGGCGGAGGTTCGGACACCAGTCAGCAGAGCGGTTCGATCGGCCTGGGCTTCGCGATCCCGGTCGATCAGGTGCGCCGGGTCGCCAACGAGCTGGTCAAGACCGGCCACGCGACCTATGCCCAGATCGGCATGACCGTGCTCAACCAGGCGCCCAGCAACGTCAGCGCCAACGGCGCGGTGGTCAAGGACGTCGCCGCCGACGGGCCGGCCGCCAAGGCGGGCATCCCCACCGGCGTCGTGGTCACCAGACTCGGCGATCTGGTGATCGACAACGGTGACGCGCTGGTCGCCGCGGTCCGCTCGCATCAGCCGGGGGACAAGGTCTCGCTGACCTACACCGACACCAACGGACAGAATGCGAAGACGGTCCAGGTGACCCTCGCCGGAGCCGCCGCGGAGGGCACCCGTTGAGCCGCCCGCCGCGCCCCCTGACCCTCCTGACGGACGGCCGCTCCGGCAGCGGGGGACCCGATTTCCTGTCACCCACGGACGCTACGGTTAGCGATATGGAAATCGATGCTCCCGTGGCGGGTCGTGCGCTCGTGGTGATTGTGGACGACCGGTCCGCCCATGGCGGGGAGGATTCGCTGGGCCCGCTGGTGACCGAGTTGCTCTCCGAGGCCGGGTTCCTGGTCGACGCCACCGTGCTGGTGGCCGGCGACGAGGTCGAGATTCGCAACGCGCTCAACACCGCCGTCATCGGCGGTGTGGATCTGGTGATCTCGGTCGGCGGTACCGGCATGTCTCCGCGCGATGTCACCCCCGAGGCCACCTCCGAGGTGCTCGACCGCGAACTGCCCGGGATCAGCGAGGCGCTGCGTTCCTCCGGCCTGGCCGCGGGTTCGCTCGACGCCGGGCTGTCGCGCGGCCTGGCCGGGATCTCCGGCAGCACCCTGGTGGTCAACCTGCCCGGCACCAGGGCCGCCGTACGCGATGGCATGGCCACCCTCGGCCCGCTCGTCAGCCGGGTCATCGATGAGCTGTCCGGTCTGGACGAGTAATGAGTTCCACCCCGAACGAGGACGATCGAGCCCTCCGCCCGCGCCGGGCGGAGGGTTCCGCGCGTTCGGCGGCCGATGCCGCGAAATTGGCGCGCATCTTCGGCGACATCCTCCCGCAAACCACCAGCGACGAACGCGGTACCGATGGTGAATCCCCAACTGTGGGAACATCATCCGAAGAATGGTTGCGATCCCAGGTCCCGCCGCATCACGGATGATCGATCCCTCAGCACATATGCGTCGTTCTGACGCACTCGAGCCGTGGCGTGCTTCGGTTCCATTTTGCGAGCGCTAACACGCTTTTCGCGTTCGGCATTCCATAAGCATTTGCTAATGTGATTTAGATCACAACATGTTTACATGAGCTTACGTTGTCAGCGTCTCCTCACTGCGTTTAATGTTCGCCTTTGGGCTATACCACAGCGGCTCTTCAGGGCCCGGGAACGGCGTCTCGGCGTCGGTACCGGCGGAACGTAGCCCGGTTCCGACAGGTTGGTCTGGCGGTAGCGCGACCCATGTCGCCGGTTAGGCGGCGGCAACATGCTGGCGAATAGACTGAGCTGGGCCCGACAACGGGCCGCGTTTCCAACCCCGGTGGTCGGGGTCGGAAATCAGCCTCGGTGGTCGAGGCTGACTGCTATAACCTGATGAGGGGAAATATGAGCGAGAACCGCACCAGCGGTGCGCGTCGCGGTGCCCGTTTCGCGGGTATCGGGGCGGCGGCAGCCGTTGCGATCGGATTGCTATCGACCGGCGCTGCCAACGCCGATACCTTCGTGCCGTTGCCGGACGGTCACAAGGCGGGTCCCGATGGCGTTACCATCACCCGTACCCAAGAGCACGCCACTATTTCGACGTCTATGGCAGATAACGGTGCCGGCCGTACTGTCTGGGTGTCGGGTATCGCGGCTGCGGATGTTCCGCACGCGCCCATCACCACGGTGGGTCCGAACAACGGCCAGCTCAACACGCCGGGCTCGAACAATTCGTCGACCCACGGCGCATCGCAGCTCAACTCGGGATACATCGTCGGCTGCCAGGTCGACATCGGCACCGACGCCATCTCCGCCGGAATCTCCGGCAGCGTCAGCCTGACCAGTGGATCACTCGGCGGATCGATCGGCTTGAACCTCGGCCCCGGCCAGGTCAAGTTCGTACAGATCGACTCGATCGACATCACGCACCCCGGCCACTATTCGGTGGAGTACCAGGACGCGGAAATGCAGATCCAGGGTTGCGCGGGTTACGCACAGGCTCGTGCGTACACCGTTGTCGAGGTCGTCGGCAACAACTACTCGAAGACCACTCTGTACGGGCAGCCCTTCAGCATCGGCTGACGTGCGTGGTTTCCAAGCGCCAACTCTTTTCTCGCGCATAGCGATTCACCCATGAGGGAATTTAATATGAACATCCGTAAGACTCTGGCACGTGTGGCCGGCGTCGGTGCCGTGGCCACCGCCGCTCTAGGTCTGTTCTCGACCGGCGCTGCGAATGCCGACACCTTCATCCCGCTGCCCGGTGGCAGCATCGTCCGCAACCTGACCGATGGCACCTCCGTCCACGTTTGGGTGGATGGGGAGTCGGCGAACATCAACCCGTCCATGGGTTCGACTCCGCTGCACCGCAATGCGTGGGCCTCGGCCACCGCGCATGTACACATCGACGGCAAGACGACGGCCAAGGGCGGCAACATATATCCCGGATATGTCGTCGGCTGCCAGGTGAACATCTCCGGCGGTGGCGTCAACGCGGCGCCGAGCGTCGGCGCCAGCTGGGACAGCTCCGGCAACGTCACCCCCAGTGCGTCCGTGGGCACCGGCGGCAACCTGACCCTCGGCCCCGGCCAGGCGCAGGCGTTCTACGTCCTGGACCTGGAGAAGAAGGACGATTTCGGCGCGGACATCCACAAGACCTACACGCCGTTCACCGGTAACGACGGCTCGGTCGCATGGGCGGACGAGACCATCGGCCTGACCGGCTGCGGAGGCTACGCGCAGGCGCGTTCGTTCGTCAGCGTGGAGGTCTCCACCGATAGCGTCATCAGTTGGGTGACATTGTGGGGGCAGCCGTTCAGCCTGGGCTGATCGGACTCGCTCCTCCGGCATGACGGTGGGCCCGGCGCTTCTCACGCCGGGCCCACTGTCGAATCGGGAAGCGACGCATATCGCGTTGTCCTACAGGCTATTTCGTTCCTTGGAATCGACCGGGAGCTGGGATTCGTGCCGCCCGCCCGTGCTCTTGTTGCCTTCGGCGAGCAGGTCGCGGATTTCGGCGAGAAGTTCGGCTTCGGTTTGCACATCGGCCACGCCCCAGCGCTTCTTGACCCGGGCGGCGGGAAGCACGAGGAAGAAATAGACCACGGCCGCGATGATGAGGAAATTGACCGCCGCGGTGATGATCGGGCCGAGCGCGACATAGGTTGCGGGTTTATCGGCGATGATCCGGAATCCCAGGCCCAGGTCCCCGGTTCCGCCGAATACCTCGATGAGTGGTTTGACTATTCCGTTGCTGAATGCCGTGACGATGGCGACGAATGCGGTGCCCATAACGACCGCGACCGCCAGGTCGATCACGTTCCCGCGGAATACGAAATCCTTGAAACCCTTCAGCATTGCTGCTCCTGTCTCATCCGGCGTACCCGGCCAGTGTCGAATGGTCTGGTCATAGCGGTGGACAACCATGATCACCGCTGACAGATCGGGTATTCGGGATGCTAGAGGGATTTTGTGGCAAATAGTTGGCGAATCGGGCGAACGCTACTGAAAAATGACCGTGAGCGCCGTTCGCAGCGAGGCTGCGGCGACCGTTGTGGCATGTGCCGAATCGAGTGCGATCAGTACGACGCGATCCTCGGACCGGGGTGTTTTCCCGGCGCCGGCTCTCTCGGGTATCGACACCACGACGGCGCCTTGGGCGAGGGTGCGAGCGGGAGTGGCGGCCGGAGTGTCGGCTTCGGCCGCGGCGACCACATCGACCCGGTCGCCGGTGCGGAGCACCTCCGCAACGGCGTTGTCCGCCAGGCGAATCGGGACGATCCGGGCATCGGGCGCGGCGGTGGCCGCCGTGGCGAGGCGAGGGCCGAGCACCCGCAGATCGGTGAAGATCTCACCGGCCCGCATGGGTGCGGAAAGGGTGGCGCCCAGCAGTGGCGCGGGCTCGTGGATCGCGCCCGCGGGCAGACTGTTCGCGCCGAAGGTGGCGGTACGGAGATCGGCGGCGGCCACCGCGCGACCCGGTGAGAGATCGTGTGCGGCGACCACGACCTCGACGCGCTCCGTGGCCGGGTCGCCGCGCAGCAGCAGAAATCCGGCCAGCGCGGTGAGCGCGGCAGCCAGGATCCGGCGGGCGAGGGTGCCGTCCAGCCAGGCGGGGCGGCGGTGCCGCAGCCATTCCCAGCGAGGGGCGCGGCCCAGATCGATATCACCGCCGCGGACTGGAACCGACCTGCCTCGGCCGGGCACGCTGTACGTCATACCGGGGACGCTACGGCTCGGGCGATACCGCTCCGCCCGGAAAACAGCTGGTCGACATCGAGCTGTGGATAACTCGGGAGCTGTGGACGAAACCCGGTGCGTCCACAGCGCCTACAGGTCAGGCAGCCGGAGTGCTGGTGGCTGCGCTGCTGGTGGAGGAGCTGCTCGACTCGCTGGACGAGCTGCTCGAGGACGAATTGCTCGACGAGGAATCCGCCTTGGCGGGCTCGCTCGCGGTGGTCGAACCGCTGCGGCTGTCGGTGCGGTAGAAGCCGCTGCCCTTGAACACGATGCCGACCGAATTGAAGAGCTTGCGCAACTTGCCGTCGCACTTCTCACATGTGCTCAGAGCATCGTCCGTGAACTTCTGAACGATGTCGAACTTATCGCCGCACTGCGTGCACTGATACGTGTAAGTAGGCACAGGAACCTCCACAGTCTCCGTCGTTAGCACTCTACAGCCGACAGTGCCAACAACACCAATCCTCAGTTGATTCCGTGCCGGAACGCGGGGTGACCCCGAGCACGGAACAGCGCGATGCCGGCCACGGGCGCGGGGCGCCGCCGGGGCGCGGGTCAGTGCGTCGCGGACAGCGGGGTGAGGCCCGCGTGCGGGGTGAGGGCCCAGCCCATGCGGCGGTCGTGGGGTTCTTCGGGCAGATGGTCGAGGAGTTCCTCGTCGCGGACGACCGCGACGAGGCGCGCATCGGGGCGGGCGGCGGGCAGCGTCCGGTCGTAGTAG
>CBJNFW010000107.1:0-25439 GCA_966435935.1 uncultured Nocardia sp. | reverse complement strand
GTCGGCCGCGGCGCCGATGTCGGTGACCACATTCGGATTGCCGATCGGCAGCAGATCGGCTGCGAGAGAGATGATTTCGTCGGCCTCGGCGACCACGGCGGCGGGCACCCGGGCGGCGGTGAGCAACGCGGCGTTGACGGCCTCGGTCCGGGCGGTGCGCTCGGCGTCGGTCTCCTTGGGCAGTTTGTAGGCCGCACCGACGGCCGTGAACGCCTCGGCGTCGGCTTCCGCCAGCGCCAGCGAGCGCTCGCGCGCCGAATCGGCCGCGGCGATGATCCGGTCGACGACGGGCCGGTTGGCGGCGTCTTTGGCGCGGGTGGTGTAGCGCGCCACCATGGCCACCAGCGCGGCCGCCTGCGCCGCGTGCAGGGCCGCGACCGCGCCGCCGCCGGGGGCGGGGATCTTGGCGGCCAGATCGTCCAGGTACCGCCCGATGGCCGAGGCACCGAAGGTGGTGGTGCCGGTGGACGATGCGGTGTCCTGAGACATGTTGCGGGACCTTTCTTTTCGGTGCGCGACTGCTCGACGGACCGGCGGGCGCCGATCGGCCGAGATGCCGATTACCGTACCGGGTCCGCGGTGCGGCCTGTGGTTCGGCACCCGAGGTCGGCGCGGTCACCGGCAGCCGGCCCGGACCTTCGAGTGTGGGGGGTCACGCGGCCCGATAGCTGTGCGCAGTAGGTTGAGCGTCATGCGTATCGGATTGGGCATCAACTATGCAGGCGGATTCAAGGAGGTCGCGGCCGAGGTCGCGGATCTCGAGCGTGCGGGCCTGGACATCGTTTTCGTGCCGGAGGCGTACTCCTTCGACGCGGTGAGCGCACTGGGCTATCTGGCGGCCAAGACCGAGCGCGTGCAGCTGGCCTCGGGCATCCTGCAGCTGTACACCCGCACCCCGACGCTGACGGCGATGACCGCTGCCGGGCTGGACTACGTGTCGGACGGCCGCTACATCCTCGGTCTCGGCGCCTCGGGACCACAGGTGATCGAGGGCTTCCACGGCGTGCCGTACGACGCCCCGATCGGCCGGACCCGCGAGGTCGTGGAGATCTGCCGCCGGGTGTGGCGGCGCGAGCGCCTGACCTTCGAGGGCAAGCACTACACCATCCCGCTGCCCGCCGAGCGCGGAACCGGCCTGGGCAAACCGCTCAAGCTGATCAATCACCCGGTGCGCGAACGCGTTCCGGTGCTGCTGGCGGCGCTGGGACCGAAGAACGTGCAACTGGCCGCGGAGATCGCCGAGGGCTGGCAGCCGATCTTCTTCCTGCCGGAGAAGGCGCGCGAAGTATGGGGTGAGAGCCTGGCCGCCGGTAAGGCGAAGCGCGACCCGGCCCTGGGCGAGCTCGAGGTGTTCGCCGGACCCGCGCTGGCGATCGGCGAGAACGTCGAGGGGCTGCTGGAGTTCGTCAAACCGCACCTGGCGCTGTACATCGGCGGTATGGGAGCCAAGGAGAAGAACTTCTACCACGCCCTGGCCACGAAATACGGCTACGGCGCCGCCGCGAATCGCATCCAGGAGCTGTACCTGGCCGGTGAGAAGGAGGCGGCCGCCAAGGCGGTCCCCGACGAGCTGGTGCGCGACGTCTCGCTGATCGGATCCGCCGGGTTCGTCAAGGAGCGGGTCGCCGCCTTCGCCGAGGCCGGGGTGACGGTGCTGAACGTGGTGCCGATGGCCGCCACGCCCGCGGACCGGGTCAAGCTCGTCGAACAGCTGCGCGCGCTGGTCTGAGACGGCCGAAATCCCGTCGTCCCGGCACAGCCCGCTGGGACGACGGGTATCGAGGCGCTAGTTCTGGCGTAGCGCCGTCAGCGCGCCGTCCAGGGTCGTGTGCATCGAGAAGACCTTGTCCAGGCCGGTCACCTTGAGCTGGCGGCCGGTGGCCGGACCGTCGGCGACGACCATGATGCGGGTGGTCTCCCCGGCGCGCTTGTGCGCGCCGACGAGAGCAGCCATACCGGCCGATGCCAGGAAGCTCACCTGGGTCAGATCGATGATGACGACCGAGGGCTTACCGCCCAGTGTTGCCTCGATCGCATTCTCCAGCGCCGGGGCGGTCGCCAGATCGACCTCACCCGCCACCGTGAGCACGGTCGCTTCGTCGTGCACCGAGACCGATGTGGTCATCGCGTCGGCGAGGGGATGCGCGTCTCCGGAAGTGTTGGTCACCTAGACAATCTGCCACGAACCCGCGCCGGATGCCGCATCGTCCGGCGGATTGTCGGTGTTTCGTAGTACTCACGAACGCGAAAACCCCAGGTACGCCGCGTATTCCGAATTTTTCGGCGGATCGGCCGCGCGGTGGCGTGAATGTGCCGTTCGCGCGGACGGGAGCGCTGCGGCTAAACCCGGCTGGCCGCCGAGAACGATACCGCCGGAAGTTTGGCGATCATCCGCACATGGGTGCCCACCCCGACGTGGTCGATCGTCAGCTCGTCGGTCAGCGCGTGCATCATGGCGATGCCGCGCCCGCGGTAGCCCGGATCCTCGGGGAGCGGTCGCCAGTTGCCGTCGTCGGAAACCTCGATGGTGACCCGGTCCAGAGCGCAATCCGCGGACACCACCACCCGGCCGGGGGCGCCGCCGAGGTACGCGTGCTCGATGCAGTTGCTGCACGCCTCGTTGGCGGCGGCGACCAGATCGGTCGCCAGATCGGCGGGCACCGCGGCCGCGCCCAGCCAGGCGGTCAGGCGGCGGCGTATCCCGGACAGGCCGCTCGCCTCGGCGGGCACGTCCAGATGCAGCGCCCGCGGCGGCTGCCGGTAGACGACCATGGCGACGTCGTCGTCGTAGCCGCCCGCCGGACGCAGGCGGGACAGCACCGCGTCGGCGACCTCGCGCGGCGGCATATCCGCCGCATCGGACAGCTCGTCGGCCAGTTCGTCGAATCGGATGTCGATATCGATACCGCGTTGCTCGACGAGTCCGTCGGTGAACAACACCAGGGTCGAGCCCGGTTCGAGCGTCGTGGTCGCCTCGGGACGCTGCGGCATCTCGAAGGTGGCCAGCGGCACCGCCCGGCCGCCCTCGAGCAGTCGGCCCTTGGTCCCGGGCGCGGCCAGCACCGGCGGCATGTGCCCGGCGTTGGAGTAGCGGAACGTCCCGCGCTCGGGATCCAGGATCGCCGCGCAGACCGTCGTGCACATCGCGCCCGGGATCCGCGCGGCGACCGTGTCCAGTTCGGCCAGCAGTTGCGCCGGCCCGGCTCCGCGCAGCAGCAGTGCGCGCGCCGCGGTGCGCAACTGGCCCATCACCACCGCCGCGGACAGGCCACGGCCGACGCAGTCGCCGACCACCAGGCCGATCGTGCCGTCGGCGAGTTGCACCACGTCGTACCAGTCGCCGCCGATCTCGAGCGGCGGTAGCGCGGGTTCGTAGTGCACCGAAAAGCGGGGCGGCAGTTCGATCGGGCCGAGCATCGCCCGCTGCAACGTGAGCGAGGTGGAACGGGCGGCGTCGAAGTTGCGCGCGCGCTGTACGGCCAGGCTGAGCTGACCGACCAGCAGCGAGAACAGCGCCCAATCGCCCGGACTGATCGCGCGGGGCGCGGCGAAACGCAGCCACAGCGCCGCATCCCCGGTTTCGCCCAACGGCGCCACGATGCCCTCGGAACTGGCCGCGCCCTCGGGGATGGCGAACATCGTCCGGCCCGGTCGCAGCCAGGCGCGGTCCAGCAGCGCCCGAGCCCGCGCGTCGAGCACCTGACGCGACTGCACCGCGTCCTCACCGGAGACGTACATCTCCGGCCCGGTCTGGCGGTTCGGCCACATCGACACCACGGCGGTCTCCGCGCCGATCGCCATGCGCAGCTCGTCCAGTCCGACGGTGAGCACCTCCACGACGCTGGTGCACGCCGCGACCGCGGTCGCCAGCCGGGAGACGGCCTGATCGCGGGCTTGGGCGTCGTGTTCGGCGGTGACGTCGCGGATCGTGCCGACGAAGATCCGCTCGTCGTCCTCCGGCCGGATCAGCGAGGACGTGCTGACCGCCAGCCACAGCCGGCGCCCGTCCCGATGACGCACCGGCATCACGAAGCGCGCGGCCTCGGTGCCCAGATCCGGATAGTGCGACTCCTCGGGGATCGACCACGGGTGCGGCAGCGGATACGGCACGGTCTCCGGCCCGTATCCGGTCAGCGCGCCGAACGCGGAGTTGACCTCGGTGAGGGTGCCGTGCGAATCGGCGACGAAGAATCCGTCCTGCAGCGATTCGACCAGCGCGGTGCGGAAGGTGTCGCGTCCCTCGAGATCCTCGGCGCGCAGCCGCTGCAACTCGTAGGAGCGGGTGCTGTCCAGGAATCCACGGGTGGCCACATCGAGTGCGGCAAGGGTCTGCAGCAGGAATTCCAGCGCGGTGTCCCCGGCGTCCGGGCCGCCGGGATGTTCGCCGCTCTCCTGCTCGGCGGCCGCCGCCGCGGGTGGCGGGGCGAGCAGATTCCATCGGCCCAGCAACCGGAAGTGGTGTTCGGTCAAATCCAGGATGCTGACGCCCTCGACGAGCGCGCGGCGACCGAGCTCGTACCCCTCGGCCAGGGTGTACTGGGTCGGCGAATCCAGGTGCAGCCGTAGGGCGTTCGTATACGCCTCACGGAATGCGGCCAGCACCGTGGTCATGCCGCGACCTCGCTGCCGCGTCCGGGCATCGGGGCCGGCACGACGCGTGCGCGCGGTGTGCGCCGGTTCATTGCGCCGGACCCGTATGTCCGCGATGACGCGCGGCCAGTACCAGCGCGTCGTCGGTTTCCTTGGAATGACCCTCGAGGATGTCCGTGGTGATCTCGGCGGTCGGCCGGGACAGGTCCACGGTGTCGACGAAATCGGTGACGATGCCGTCGGTGGCCATCAACAGCAGATCCCCGGCCCGCACCGGAACCGTCTGCGTCTGCAGATTGGGCGGGAGCCGATAGCCGACGATCCCGGCGGTCAGCAGCGCGGTCGCGCGGACCGCGAGTTTGCCGGGAGCCTTCGCGATGATCCGGGACTCCACATTGCCGACGCCGAGCCAGTGCACCCGGTCACCGGAGTCGAACAGCGCGAGAGTCAGTGCCGCGCCGCGAGTTTCGGCCAGGGCGCGATGACACAGCAGGGCCAGCACGTCCAGCGGCTCGGCCCGGTTGTCCGAGAGCACCTGGGCGGCGCGATCGGCGGCGTCCGCGGCGGCGGCGCCGTGCCCGAGCCCGTCGAGCACCGCGAACAGCACCGAGCCCCCGCCCGCGTCCAGGACCACCGCTCGGTCCCCGGATACGCGTTGACCGGGGAGCGCCCGTCCGGCCGTGGCCCATTCGATGGTGCCGATCAACCCGTCCTCATGCACGGGGAGGCACCCACTTCCACATCTCCACCAGCGTTCCCTGGCCGGGGCCGGAGTCGATGATCAGCTGGTCCATCAGTCGGCGGGCGCCCGGAAGCCCCAGCCCCAGGCCGCGACCGGTCGAATAACCGTCCTCGAGGGCGCGCGGAATGTCCAGAATGCCCGGCCCCTGGTCCTGTGCCTGGACCACCAGGGCCGGCCGTCCTTCTCGTTCCTCCACGGCCACACGGACTTCACCGGTTCCGGCGTAGCTGGTGATGTTTCGGGCGATCTCCGAGATTGCGGTGGAGATCATGGTGATGTCGGTCAGGGAGAAGCCCAGCTGCGCTGCCAGTTCTCGCCCGGCCTGACGTGCGGTAACGATGTCGCTGGACACCTTGACCGCGATCACCACACTGTCAGCGACCACGGTCACGACCATCTCGTTGATTGTGGGTGTGCAGCAATTTGCTGTTCAGCCAGGACAAACCCTCTTCGAGGTCCAGGGCGGTGTGCATGTCCTCGAAGGTGAGACCCAGCTGGACCATCGCGAACGCGACTTCGGGCTGCAATCCGACGATGACCGTCTCCGCACCCCGCAGCTTGGTCATATGGGCGATCGTACGCAGCGAGCGCGCCGCGAAGGAATCCATCACATCGATCGCGGTGACGTCGACGATGATGCCCTGGGCGCGGTATCTGCTGACGTAGGTCATCAGATCGTCCTGCAGGCGTTCGGTGTCGGCGTCCGTCAGGGCCGATTGCACGGACGCGATCAAGTAGGTGCCCTGTTTCAGAATGGGTACCGGCATTGTCCCCGCCTCGGGTTACCGTCGGTCGCGGTCGGTGAGGCGCGAGATCTCGTAACCGAGCAGCCGCTCCGCCTCCTGGATCCCGCCTTGCAGGTCGCCGACGGCGTTCATCTTGGTCAGGTCGAGCCCGATGGTGACCAGCGCGAGGGCGATCTCCGAGGACAGACCGGTGAGGATGACGCTGGCGCCCATCAGACCCGAGGCGTCGACCGTCTGGACCAGGTGGTTGGCCACCGTGGAGTCGATCATCGGCACACCGGTGATGTCGATGACGACCACCTTGGCGCGGTTGGCGCGGATCGCGCGCAGCAGCTGTTCGGTGAGCTGGCGGGCGCGCTGGCTGTCCAGCACGCCGATGATCGGCAGAATCAGCAACTGCTCGCGGACCTGCAGAACGGGTGTGGACAGCTCGCGGATGGCCTCCTGCTGCTGGCGGATGACGCGCTCGCGCTCCTGCACGAAGGAGATGGCCACGGTGTTGGCGATGCGGTTGGCGGCCGGTTCGTAGGCGTCCAGTACTCGCTTGAGCAGATCGAAGTCCGATTGGTACTTCTCGAACAAGCTGCGGGACAGCACATCTCGCAGCAGCAGCACGATGCCGATGACCTCGTCGGTCTCGACGCCCCGGGGGATGATGCGTTCGGACAGGTCCCGCGCGTACGCCTGCAGGGCCTCGACGCTACCGGTCTGCAGCGCCTCGACGTAGTTGTCGTAGATCGAGGTGGCCTCGGAGAAGACCTCCTCCGGCGTCATCGCGGTGAGCAGTGCGGCTACGCCGATGCGACGGGCCCATTCCTCCCGCAGTTCGGTGCGGTTCTGTCGCAGGTGCTCGACCAGCTGGGGCAGCAGGTCGTCAGCCGAACCGGTCGGCAGCGAATCCGGCGACAGGCCGATGGACACGTCGGACATGAAAACTCCTGCCCCTTTCGTTAAGGGTAGGTCGGTTGCTTCGTCGGGCTCGCTCACACACGGCTGCTCACGCATGCCCTGTCGAGCCTAGTCTTACCCGATACCCGCTGGATACCAAAACAAACATCCGCACCGCGCACCGGCTCAGCCCGCGCGACCGCCGCGCTCGCGCAGCCGGGGCTCGTCCCGGCGCTCCGACAGCTGGTCCGGCCGCTTGTCGAGGGCGCCGACCCGGGCCTGGGCGGGGCGGCGGTGGTGGGTCAGCAGTGTGTCGTAGATATCGGCGAGCGCGGCGAGCTGATCACGGTCCAGCACATCGATCATGTGCCGCCGCACGCTGTCGATGTAGGCCGGTTCGGCGGTGGTGAGCACCTCCGAACCCTTACCGGTCAGTACCGCGGCCGTGCGCCGCGCGTCGTCCGGGATCGATTCGCGCGCAACCAGTCCGCGCTTCTCCATCCGGGTGATCTGGTGCGAGAGCCGGCTCTGCGACCATTCCAGGACCGCGGCGAGTTCGGCGAAGCTGCGCCGGTGGTCGGGAGCGTCGGCCAGCCGGGCCAGTACGGTGTACTCCACGTAGGTCAGGTTCGAGGCCCGCAGCGAATCGCGGCCGACGGCCGCTGCGATGAGGTCGCGGGTGAACACGAAGCCGAGCCAGGCCCGGGACTCGAGCTCGTCGAGCCAACGGATTTCGGTCACGATTGCGTGCCGCGTCCGCGACGGGTCAAGCTTGGACTGGTCATGCGCTGCCTTCCACCTCGGTCATCCCCACGTCAATGACAGGTACACCGAGCGTGTTGAAGGTGCAACCTGTGTGTCGAAACCGAGCAAGATTAGGCTTGCCTGACATCGTCTGGACAGGCGCCGATGGATACAGTGCCAAATGCTCGATTCCAGCCACAAGGAGTGCGATTCGTGACCACGCCTGACTTCCTCTACTCGGATCTGCTGCCGACCGGCGCCGACGAGACCCCCTACCGGCTGCTCACCACCGAGGGAGTCAGCACGTTCGAGGCGGGTGGACGGACGTTCCTGCAGGTCGAGCCCGATGTCCTGCGCATGTTGACCGCCGAGGCGATGCACGACATCAGCCACTACCTGCGCCCGGGGCACCTGTCCCAGCTGCGCAAGATCATCGACGATCCGGAGTCCTCCGGCAACGACCGGTTCGTCGCGCTGGACCTGCTCAAGAACGTCAACATCTCCGCGGGCGGAATCCTGCCGATGTGCCAGGACACCGGTACCGCGATCGTGATGGGCAAGAAGTCCGAGGGCGTGCTGACCGGCGTGGACGACGCCGAGTGGATCTCGCGCGGTGTCTTCGACGCCTACACCAAGCTGAACCTGCGGTATTCGCAGCTCGCTCCGATCACCATGTGGGACGAGAAGAACACCGGCTCCAACCTGCCGGCCCAGGTCGAGTTGTATTCCACCGCAGCCGATCCCGCGCATCCGGCGTACAAGTTCCTGTTCATGGCCAAGGGCGGCGGCTCGGCGAACAAGTCGTTCCTGTTCCAGGAGACCAAGGCGATCCTGAACCCGTCCAGGATGCTGGAATTCCTGGACGAGAAGATCCGCTCGCTGGGCACCGCGGCCTGCCCGCCGTATCACCTCGCGGTCGTGATCGGCGGCACCAGTGCCGAATTCGCGCTCAAGACCGCGAAATACGCCTCGGCGCACTATCTGGACGGCATGCCCACCTCGGGATCCATGGCCGCGCACGGCTTCCGGGATCTCGAACTCGAGCAGGAAGTGTTCAAACTCACGCAGTCCTTCGGCATCGGCGCGCAGTTCGGCGGTAAGTACTTCTGCCACGACGTGCGGGTGATCCGGCTGCCGCGGCACGGTGCGAGCTGCCCGGTGGCGATCGCGGTGTCCTGTTCGGCGGACCGGCAGGCGCTGGCCAAGATCACCCCCGAGGGCGTCTTCCTCGAACAGCTCGAACGCGAACCGGCGCAGTATCTTCCGGAGCAGACCGATGCCATCCTCGGCGGCGACGTGGTGCAGGTCGACCTGAACCGGCCGATGTCGGAGATCCGCGCGGAGCTGTCGAAATATCCGGTGAAGACCCGTCTTTCGCTGACCGGCCCGCTGGTGGTCGCGCGCGACATCGCGCACGCCAAGATCAAGGAGCGGCTGGACGCGGGCGAGGAGATGCCGCAGTACCTGCGCGATATGGCCGTCTACTACGCGGGCCCGGCGAAGACTCCCGACGGGTACGCCTCGGGTTCGTTCGGCCCGACCACGGCGGGGCGGATGGACTCCTACGTCGATCAGTTCCAGGCCGCGGGCGGCTCGTTCGTCATGCTGGCCAAGGGAAATCGTTCCGCGCAGGTCACCAGGGCGTGCAAGGAGCACGGCGGGTTCTACCTCGGCTCGATCGGCGGCCCCGCCGCGCGGCTGGCCCTGGACTGCATCAAATCCGTCGAGGTGCTGGAGTATCCGGAGCTGGGCATGGAGGCGGTCTGGAAGATCGAGGTGGAGGACTTCCCGGCGTTCATCGTCGTGGACGACAAGGGCAACGACTTCTTCGCCGAGACCCAGAAGCCCATCGCGCTGCGCGTGCGCACCCGGTCGGCCGAGCGGGTCTGATCCCCCGATCGCCGGACGCGCCTCAGAGCGTGATTCCCGTGCGCAGCAGTCCATTCGGATCGGTGGACCGGGCCAGGGCGCGCAGGCGGGCGAGGTTGCCCGCGTAGTAACGCTCCGCCGCGACACCGGGTTCGGAGTAGTTGGCGTACGCACCGGCCGAGGCCGCACCCAAGGCCCGGTGCGCGCTGGTGATCCACGCGCGTGCGTCCTCGGGCGCCGCGGGTGCGTCCACGATCCACTGCAGCGCCGCGGCGTGCGCGCGCCACGGGAACGCGGTGGCGTCGGCCCGGACGTCCCGCACCGCGCCGTCGAGCGGATCTACGAGTACGTATCCGGCTGCGCCGCCGCGGGATCGGGCCGTGACGATATCGACGATGGTCTCCGCCACCGCCGCGTTCAGCTCGGCCACCACGTCGGATCCGGCGACCTTGGTCGAGCGCGGGGTGGTCGAGCCACCCGAGATGTCGTCGGCGGCCGCCAGATGGCCGAGAGTCCGGTGCGTGACGGAAATCGGCGTCGCGGCGGCCGCGGCGGTGAGCCCGGCGATCGCGGCGGCGCCCTGGCCGGCGGGGGTGACGATCATGACCGAGCATTCGACAGTGCCTGGGGTAGCGCCGATCTCGACGTTCGACCACACCGATCGGTCGGCGCCGGGCAGCCAGCGGGCCCAGCCGGTCAGCACGCGAGCCGCCGCGTCGGCGGGGAAGCCGAGTCGTGCGATGTCGCGGTCTTCGGCCGCGTGGGTGCGGAAGGTGAGCGAAGTCAGGATTCCGGCGCTGCCGCCCGCACCGCGCAATGCCCAGAACAGGCCGGGCAACTGGTTCGCGGAGGTGTGCGCGACAGCTCCGCCGGGCAATACGACCTCGGCGGAATCCAGTGCGTCGCAGGTCAATCCGTAACGCCGGGAATCGACGCCCAGACCGCCGCCCACGGTGAGTCCGGCCAGTCCCACCGTCGGGCACGAGCCGATCGGCAGCGACCTGCCGGACTTGTTCAGTTCGGCCAGCACCGCGCGGATGTTCACCCCCGCGCCGACCGTCACCAGATCGCCGTTCAAGGCGATGCCGTCGAGGCCGCGCACATCCACCACCAGCGCGCCCGTGGTCGCCGATGCGCCCACATAGGAGTGCCCGCCGGCGCGGGCGGCCAAGGGCAGCCGGTGATCCCGGGCGAAGGCCAGGGCCGCGGTGACATCGCTTGCCGAAGCGGCCGCCACGATGGCCATCGGCGCCCCGGAGTCGAATTGCGGATCGAAAAGCTGTTTGGCGAAGTGGTATTCGCCATCCGCGGGCAGTAACAGCCTGCCCCGCAAGCGGTTTCGCAGACCGTCCCAGTCCGGGGTGTCCGCCCCGGCCGTACCAGCGGGTGTCAGCGCGGTGGCGACGGTCAGTGCGCCGACACCGCGCAGCACGGTGCGGCGGGGGACGGGGCCGCGGTCATTCGAAGTCACCCGATGCTCTCCCGCCGGGATAGGGGTCGCGACCCGCGCCTGCCGAACTCGATCGGGCTCGGTACGCCCGACCATACCCGGCGTCGGTGCGCGCGGGAGACAGCGCGGTGAGGGTGACCAGGGCCGTCGCGCCGAATGCGGCGGCGGCGATGAAGAACACTTCGGGCGTGCATGACATGGCGGCTCTCGTTCTTCTGCGCAAAATTCTCCGTCGTTCGGACAAAGCAGCGGGTGAGGGCGAGGTGCTCGCACCCACGCGCTCAGCGTGGCGGGCGCGAGCCCGGCAGGAGAACCGCTGCGGCACAGCCTGTTCGAGGGGGACGCAGCATAAACCGTACCTCCTGAGGGTGAGTTCGCCGAGCCGATCACCGATCGCGGTGGCGCCCCGGCGAATCGGTGTTGCCGTCGCGATGCGATCACAGCGTAGCGAATCATCAGCTAACTCCGGAAATTCCGGCTCCGGTACGGGTCGTTCCGTGGTCGAAACATCGAGCCCGATGCGCGACATCCGAGCGAAATGAGGGCAAAATGTATCGACACGCCGAACTACCTGACCATTACCGGTGTGGCGGTGTGTGTAAGCGGGCAGTCTGAGTACTCGGCGACGTTCGGGCATCTTTTCCGGACCGGTCGGGATGATGGAGGTTTCGGGCGTGCAACGGCGAGTTGCGGGTGAGTGGTCGGTGCCGATGGGTGAGCCGCAGCTGCGGCACGGCCGCGGCACGGTGCGGCGCGGTCCGGTGCGGACTCTGCCGTGGTGTCCGCCGGGGTGGTTGCTCCTGGAGTTGCCGACCGCCCTGCTGCTCGCGGTCTTCGTGGGCACCGGATGGCTGGGCTACGCCCAGAACGGTCGTTCCACGACCGGACCTATCCCAGCGGTCGTCGCTCCGGCCCCGGACCCCGTAGTGCCGGGACCGCGCTGAGCGACGGCGAAGGGATTCACGCGTCCAGGATCTTGCCCGGGTTCAGCAGTCCGTGCGGATCCAGGGCGCGTTTGAGCCGGCTCATCACCTCCACGGCGCCGCCGTGCTCGTCGCGTAGATATTTCTTCTTGGCCAAGCCGATTCCGTGCTCGCCCGAGGCGGTGCCGCCGACGGACAGGGCATGGCGCACCACCGCATCCGAGAACCGCAGGGCGGCAGGAAGGTTCGCTTCGGTATAGGGCACCACGACGTGCACGTTGCCGTCGCCGATGTGTCCGGCCACGCTGATGTCCAGACCGACCTCGGCGCCGAGCCGGGTCGCGGTGCCCACCGCATCGGCAATGCGGGAACAGGGCACGGCGGTATCGGTCACCAGGAACCGGTGTCCCGGGCTGCGTGCCCTGAGCGCGAAGAACAGTGCGTGCCGGTCCTCCCAGAGCGCGTGTCGTTCGGTGTGCGTCCGCGCCACCCCGACGGCAGTCGCCCCGTGTGCCCGGACGATGCGATCGATGTCGCGTTCGTTCGCGTTCGCCGCCGCGGCCGAGGCGGTCTCGAGATCGACGAACAACGCGGGCAGCTCGGCATAGCGGGTGCGGCGAAAGGCGTTGAGCGCGGCCATACTCGCGGCATCGACGAATTCGAGTCTGCTCACCGGCAGCGCGAGTCCCAGCATCTCGACCGCGGCAGCCACCGCGGCGGCCACATCCGGAAACGAAATACGCAGTGCCGCCTGGCATTCGGGAATCGGATGTAGCCGCACGGTGAGTTCGGTGATGATCGCCAGCGTCCCCGCCGACCCGATCAGCAGACTCTTCAGGTCGTAACCGCTCGAGGACTTGCGTACCGCCCGCCCCAACCGCATGACCCGGCCGTCGGCGAAGACGGCCTGCAGTGCAACGACATTGGCTCGCATGCCGCCGTATCGCACACTGGTCGTGCCGCTGGCATTGGTGGCGGCCATCCCGCCCAGCGTGGCGTCCGCGCCCGGGTCGACGGTGAATTGCAGGCCGAATTCGGCTGCCGCCGCGTTGAGCCGGGTTCGGGTCACACCCGGCTGCACGGTGGCGGTGAAGTCGGCGGGTGAGATGTCCAGGATCGAATCCGCTTGCGACAGATCCAGGATCAGCTCGTCCCCGCGGGCGAGCAGATGCCCCTCCAGGCTGGTGCCCGCGCCGCGCGGGATCAGCGGGGTGCGTGAGTCGCGTGCCCAGGCCATCACGGCGAGTACGTCGTCGAGGCCGGTCGCATGGGCGACACCGCGCGGGCGGCTGCCGTTGCGGCCGGTCTCGTCGGTGACGAATTGATCCAGCACCGCCGCGCGGGTGTCGACCGGGATCGGCGGGCCGTCGAACGAGGTGGTCATCCGCGTTCGAGGACAGTGGTGACGAGCATCGTATGGTCCTCCATCCGGCGGGTCACGGACCAGCCGAGTTCGGCGAACGCGGTCTCGTACTCCTGTTGCGTCCACAGCCGCACCCCGGTGATGGTGTGGTAGATCTCGTAGGTCGGCGAGAACCAGGGTTGCTGGGTCCACTGTTCGGCCTCGAGCAGATAGCCGTCGCCGATGACCAGGCGGCGCACGTTCGGGAACCACTCCATCCAACCGCGCAGCACCGCCGCGATGCCCTCGCCGTCGCTGGCGAGTTGATGCAACAGGAAGAACGACATTGCGGTGGTGACACTCTCGCGGTCGACGTGCGCGAGCCAGGCCGGCGGTTCGGACTCGGGCTGTACCGAACCGGCCAGCAGGGTGACCCGATCGGTGAGCCCCTGCCCGGCCAGGACCGCGGTGGCTGCGTCGATCACCTCGGCCTCGATGTCCACGCCGAGGAATCGCTCCTTCGGTGCGATCGCGGCGAGCGCCTGTATCCGTCCGGCATCGGCGCAGCCGAGATCTATGGTGCAGCCCGGGGTTTCGTCGGCGGCGATGGCCGCGCCGATGCCGGCGAAGATCTCCGGGCGTCGTCGGGCGATATCGGTGCAGGCTCGTGCCACCTCACCGGGTTCGGTTGCGGCGGGGATGAATTCGTCGAGTGCGGCATCGGACAGCTTGCGGAATGTGGGTTCCCAGCCACGCACCGCGCACCGGACGAAACCCCGGTTCTTGCCGACATCGTGACCGGTGTGGGTGAGGTGGTAGCGGTGATTGCGCCGGACCAGGAATCCGGCGCGCACCAAGCCGACGGCCACGGCCTGCTGGATGCCGGTGGTGGGTGCGATGGTGTTGCCGCCCAGCAGTGTCGCCCACCAGCCCCAGTCGTCGGCGGCCACGATGAGCTGCCCGGCCGTCTGGCCCTCGATGACGTCGCGGATGGTGAAATCGCCGATGGCGGAACGGGTATGCAGGAGTGGAGTTGCGGCGGTCATTGTGGATCTCCCTCAGGATGCGGCGACCGCGATCGCCTGGATTTCGATGAACAGCCCCTCGATGGGCAGGGTGGTGACAGTTGTGGTCCGCGCCGGTGCGGCTGACTCGAAATACCCGGCGAAGGCCGCGTTCCAGGACGCGAACCACCGCCGGTCGGACAGATAGCAGTCGAGTTTCAGGACCTGCGCGCGGCTGCTGCCCGCCGCGTCGAGTGCGGCGTCGAGCTGGTCCAGGACGACGGCGGCCTGCTCCTCGAAGGTGTCGGCTGACACCGTCATCGTGGCGGTGTCGACGGCGGCAAGACCCGAGGTGAACAGCAGGCCGCCGCCGGCGCGGGCCGCGGGAAAGGGAGCGTTCACGACGGTGATCTCCTTCGGCGGGACGGTGGTGTCCGGACGTCGGTGCGGCCCCGGCCCCTCATGCCGGGGCCCGCACGATCCGGGAACCATCGATGTCTCCGAGAGTCGCTGCGCCGGAGAGGATCATGAGTGTGCGCAGTTCCTCGCTGAGCAGCTGGAGTACTCGATCGACTCCGGCTTCTCCGGCGGCGGCCAGCCCGTAGATGGCGGCCCGGCCGATGATGACGGCGTCGGCCCCGAGCGCGAGCGCCAGATAGATGTCGCTGCCGGTGCGCACGCCGCTGTCCAGCAGAATCGGCAGATCCGGGCCGACCGCCGCACGAATGCTCGGCAGCATCTCGAGGCTGGCCGGAGCCGGATCGCACTGGCGGCCACCGTGATTGGAGACGACCAGTGCCGATGCGCCGACGGCGAGGGCGCGTTCGGCCGAGGCCGGTGTCAGAATGCCCTTGGCGATCCACGGCAGCCCGAAGCCCGCCGCCGCGTCCGCGAGCTGATCCCAATCCCACACCGCGCCACCCTGTTTGAGCAGTTGCCCGAACACCTCCGCGACGCCGGGGGCGCCGTTCTCCCCGGTCAGGTTGCCCGCGAACAGGCGCTGATCGGGGTCGAAGCGATTACCCATGTTCCGGGTGCGGAATCCGCCGACCGGGCAGTCCACGGTGATGCACAGCGCCTCGAACCCGGCGTGTGCCAGGCGGTCCGCCTCGGCGGGGGCATGACCGAACGGGTGCAGTTGGGCGATGCGCGCGGCGCGCGGTGCGGCCGCGTGCACGCGCTGGTAGGAGAAGCTGCCTGCCTCGGGCACGATCGACAGCGCGCCGTGCCGCTGTGCGGCTCGGGCGACGGCGAGGTGGCCCTCGGGGTGGAACAGCGCGTCGCCGCCGAACGGCGCGGTCAGGATCGGCGTGTCGAGTCCGATGCCGAGCAGGTCGGTGTGGGTCGAGGGGGCGCCGACCCCGCTCATCGGCTCGGGGAGGATGCGCCAGCGGTCGAATGCGGCCAGGTTGGCGCGCAACGTGATCTCCTTGCCCGCACCGCCTTCGACGAAATCGAACACGTCCGGGGGCAGTGCCGCCGCCGCGGCCCGGTGGATTTCCGCCAGGGTGCCGAAGTCGACCCGGGTGGGGTAGAAGCTGTCGAGCTGGGCGGTCATGCGGCGCCTCCGGTCACGGTGGCATCGTCGGTGGGCTCGGGTGCGCGGCCACCGCCGACGACCGAATGCCTGCGCCCGTAGGTCAGGTAGAGCACAACGCCGGCGGCACTCCAGATCACGAATCGCAACCAGGTCAGCGGCGCGAAAGTGGTTGCCAGCCAGACACATCCGGCGATCGCGAGCAACGGCACGATCGGCATCAACGGTGTCCGGAACGGGCGTGCGCGGCCCGGATCGGTCCGGCGCAGGATCAGCACACCAAGGGCGACGATGACGAACGCGAACAGCGCGCCGATATTGACCAGTTCGGCCACGGTATCGATCGGCAGCAGCCCGGCCACCACCGCGATGACCGCACCCAGCACCAGGCTCAGCCGAACGGGCACCCCGCGAGAACCGGTGCGGCACAGCGCCTTGGGCACCAGACCGTCGCGGGCCATGGCGAATACCAGGCGGGTCTGTCCGTAGAACACCATCAGCAGGCCCTTGGTGAGCGCGATCACCGACGCCACCAGGATGACCTTGCCGATCCAGCCCGCGCCGATCGCGGCCAGCGCAGTCGCCACCGGTGCGGCGTTGTTCAAGGTGGAATACGGTGCGACACCGGTCAATATGGCGCTCACCGCGACGTACAGGATGGTCGCGATGACGACCGACCCGATGATGCCCCAGGGCAGATTCCGGCGCGGATTCCGGGTTTCCTCCGCCGAGGTGGCAACGACGTCGAATCCGAGATATGCGAAGAATGCCAGCGCGGCCCCGGCGGCGATGCCGTTGACGCCGAACGGAACGAACGGTGCCCAATTGCCCGGATCCACATGCGGCGCGCCGATCGCGACGACCAGCGCGAGCACGGCGATGGTGAGTGCGACGAGGGTTTTCACCACGGCCGCGGCAATTTTCACCTCGAATACGAGTACGGCGACGATGATGCCGACGATTATCACGGCCGGGAGATCGATCACACCGCCGTCGCTGGGCCCGCTCGAAATCGCTTTGGGAAGCGTTGTACCGAACAAGGATTGGAGTGTCGCGCGGAAAAGCCCCGACCATCCGATCGCGACCGCGGCCGCGGCCACGGCGTATTCGAGCAGTAGATTCCAGCCCACCAGGAATGCCGGGACCTCACCCATCGTGGAATAGGTGTAGGTGTACGCGCTGCCGGATACCGGCGTCATCGACGCCAGTTCGCTGTAGCAGAGTGCGACCAGTACGCAGATCGCTCCGGCCAGCACGAACGACAGGATGATCGCGGGTCCGGCCTTGGTCGCGGCCGCGACGCCCGTGGTGACGAAGATGCCCGCGCCGATGATGGTGCCGACTCCCATCGCGATCAGATCCGTGCGGCCGAGGCTGCGTTTGAGTGTGCCACCGGTGTTTTCGGCGGTGGCGATCGACGCCTCGGTGGTGCGGACTCGGAATGCGTTCGTCCGGCGGGCGATCGACGGGCCGGTCCGGGTGGGTGTTGCCATGATCGGAATCCATTCGCTGGGAATGTATTTGGTTCTCGTACATCAAGTGAAGCAATCGAATTTTGTGTCCCGGTGAACGCAGGTAACGAACCCGTTTCCGAAACTCCGGCAAATCCATTGCAGCCCAACATATTCCGAACATGCAGAAGGCGCACGGTGGCAATTCCGTGCGTCTTGCCGCAGTGCTGTTTCCGGTGGATTTCGGGAGAGTGGAGGTACTTACTCCGGCGAGGAAATCGGAGAATGCGTGCGGGGGATTATGCGGTTGTCGATGTTCGTGAAACGGGAGTACAACGCGCGGCGTGCGGCACTGCGCGGCGGCGGAATACCCAAGTGGCCGAGGCGATTGCGGTGAGTACGGCGGCCGCGGCCAGAACCGCGTCGCGCATCGATCCGATGGTGGCCACGACCCCGAGGGCGACGGTGCCGACCGCCGCGCACAGATACGCCACGGCGGCGAAGCGTGCGGCGATTCGAGCGTGCCGATCCGGAGTCGCGGCGGCGCTGACTATGCGCAGCCCGGTGCGATAGGCGATACCCTGACCGCATCCGGCGATCGCGCCGCCACACAGCAGCAGCGGCAGGCTCGGAACCCAGGAGACCGCGGCGGCGATGGCGACACCGGCGATGATGATCAGTTGCGCGGCAAAGGGTTCGGCAGGCAGGGCTCGGGGCGGCAGAGCGCGCTGGGCGAGCCAGGCGCAGATCAGATACAGCGTGACCGGGAGTGCCAGCAGGGTCAGATTCCGGGTGCCCAGCAACTCCGCGCCGTAGCTGGGCAACAGGGCGACGACCAGGCCGGCGGAGACCCACGCTGCGATTCCGGTGAGATATCCCGCGATCGGCGGTTCATCCGCGCCGGGCACGGGTGCGGCGCCACGTGCGGGGACCGTAAGGCGCACACCGCGATCGGCCAGCACGATCAGCGCCAGCAGCCCGAGCGTGACCGCGTGTACCAGGTAGACGGTGACTCCCGGTGCGGGCAGGTACTGTGCCAGCGCGGCGGCGGCGAATGTGCCCAGCGCGGAACCGAATACGGTGGCGGTCGCCATGGCTGTGCGCCCGCGCTCGCCCCGGCGTTCGAGGATCAGCCCGGCCAGCGAGCCGGTCACCAGGCCCACCGACAGGCCCGCGCAGATCCGCGCCAGGCAAGCGGGCCAGGCCGAATGTGCCAGTGCCATCGCCAGATCCGCGCCGATGCCGAAGGCGCTGCCGAGCCCGATCCGCCACCACCACCCGGTGCGTGCGGGCGGCGTTCCGAGCAGTGCCAGCGTCGGCGTCAGCGCGAACAGATACGCGGCGAAGATCACCGTGATGAGCAGCGGGGCCAGTGCCCAGGCGTGCCGGTAGTACGGCATCATGCCGGTCGCCATGTTCGGCTGCGCCATGATCAGCACCAACAGCGCGCCCGGTGCCGCTACCCGCATCTCGCCCCCTAAGTGAGCAGATCTTCTCGATTGAGATGATAGATAACTGAGAAGAACTTCTCTACTCGAACGGGGAATTGGGCAGGGGCCCGACGGCGCACCCACCGTTTTCGACCCACCCGGCATGCCGGCAGACGCGCTTGTGCAGGATGGAATCGTGCCCGTGAACACCCGCAGCGATGCCCAGCGCAGCCGAGTGCTGCTGGTCGACGGCGTCCACACGTTGCTGCGGGCCGGTCGAGTCGGGTTCTCGATCCCCGAACTCGCCGCTGTGGCGGGCGTCGGTGTGGCCACGGCGTACCGGCATTTCCCCACACCGCAGGACGCGATGGCCGCGTTCCATCACCGGGCGATCACGCAACTGCTGGAGGCGTTCTCGATGATCGACGCCGCGGTTTCGGAGCCCGGGACACAGCGCGATTCGCTCAGCCGGTTCCACCGCTTCTGCGGTATCTGGGTGGAGCAGTCGATGCAATGGGGGTCGGCGGTGCGCTACATCCGCAGCAGCAGCGGATTCATCGAGCGGCTCGCCGGGGGCGACGAGGCGATCACCGGCCTGCACGACATTCTCGCCGAAGTGCTCGATGCGCTGGTCCGCGACGGGCTGGCGCCCGATCTCGACATCACCTACGCGGTCCTGCTGTGGATCACCATCTTCGACGAACGCGTCGTCTACGACCTGGCCGAGCACCGGCGCTGGAATCGCGCCGAGATCACCGACCACCTCACCAGGGCGGTCGCGGGCGCACTCGGGGTGGACGCGGGAGCGGTGCGGCAGCCACCGGCCGCGATCCGGTCGCAGCAGCGCGGGCCGTGATCCGGCGCGCAGCACGGCGCGCCGGGGCGGTTGCTCGGGCGGTGGCTTGTGGAGCCGCACGCCCGTGGCGCTTCGGTCCACAAATCTGCGCACTGGGATGAATACCGTTGTCGAGCACGGCGATTCGTGACACAGCAGCGTCCGCGGGCAGGACGGGCCCGACGGTGCCGGTCCGCGTAGGGCCGTTCGCGGCAGTAGGCGTTGTGGTCGCGGTGAATGGGTTGCGACAGGTCTCGAACCGTTCCAGCACTGCTCGGTTCGGGCCCGGCGGCGCCCGCACCCGGCGAAGCCCGCTATTCGGGCTGCGGGCCGCGAAGGCGCGCCAGTGGTTTGCGGGATGGGTCCACGGTGGTCGCCCCGCACGCGGGTCAGCTGTCGTGGATCGGCCCGCCTCGAGTTCAGTATCCGACGGTGAACCGGGTCCGATGGTGCCCGGGCCGCTCGGCCTCGTCCAGCAATGCGACCGCGAAGTCCTCCATCGAGATGTGCGAATTGCCCTCGGCGTCGATCAGCAGGTCGTGCGCGCCGACCCGATAGCGGCCGGTCCGCACGCCCGGCTCGAGCAGCGCAGGCGGGCTCAGGTAGGCCCAATCCACCGGCCCCGCGGTGGCCGCCTGGAAAACATCGAGTTGCTGGTTACAGGCGAGTGCGATCGGCCGCAGGTCGGGCGGGAAATCGGGGGTGTCGAGCAGCATCGTGCCGCCGGGAACTCGCAGACCGGCCGCGCCGCCGACCACCAGCAGCCGCACCCCGGTGCGTGCCAGCCCGGCCAGCAGTGCCTCGGCCACCGCCGCCAACTCCTCCTCTCGGCCCGGCGCCGGACGGGTCGCACTGATCGCCGCGTCGTGCCCGGCGCTCAGTTCGGCAACATGATCGGGTTTGGCGGCGTCGCCGGACCTGATCTCGACCCGCGAAGACAGTTCGCGCAGACGTGCAGCGTCCCGGGATACGGCCGTCACGCTGTGGCCGCGGCCGACCGCTTCGTCGACCACTCGGCTGCCGACGGCACCGGATGCTCCGAAAACGATGATGCGCATGAGGATTCGATCTCCTTCTCCTGTTGTCGGCAGAGTGCCGACGCGGGCGGTATCGGATGCGATCGGCCGGGAACCGGTTGTCGGCGCACGTGCCGACCCGATGCGATCGCCGGTGATACGTGGCGATCGGCCGGTGCGGATCGCGCTGTTTTCGGCCGAATAAAGTAGTGGTAGAACGGTTTTCGCGGTGACAGCAGACTGTGGTGTTGGCGGCGCGCGATGTGAAGACCGCGTTCGGGCGGATGCTGTGACAACTGCGACGGGCGGTTGGGCGAGCCGTCAGGCGGATTGCTCTGCGGTGACGGCGGTTTGCGGTTCCGGTGCGGGGCTGCCGGAAATCTCGTGGCGGGCGGTCCGCCTCGTTGTTCGGTCGGCGCCGGTCTGGCCGAGCAACGTGCCGCCCAGGGCGATCGCCATTCCCAGGATTTGCAGCGGGCTCAGGCCCTGTCCGAGGGTGGCCCAGCCGATCACGGTCGCGGACAGCGGGCTCAGCAGCCCCAGGAAGGCAACCGAGGTGGCGGGCAGCCGGGAGATGCCACGGAACCAGACGACATAGGCCAACGCCGTGCCGATCACCCCGAGGTACAGGTAGCCGCCGATGTTGTGGGCGTCCAGCGCGGGCGGGGCACCCTCGGCGAGCAACGCCAGCGGCAACAGCAGCAGGCCGCCGGCGGTGAGCTGCCAGCCGGTCATGGTCAGCGGCCCGACGCCCTCGGGCCGACCCCAGCGCTTGGTCAGCACAGTCCCCGCGGCCATGCACGCCGCACCGGTAATGCCGGCCAGTACGCCGATCGGATCGAGCGTTGCCCGTGCGCGCAATACGACGATGGCCACTCCGGCGATGCCGACGACGGCGGCCACCACCTTGCGGACGGTCGGGTGTTCGGTTCGGAACACCGCCGCGAAACCCAGCGCGAACAGTGGGGATGCCGAGGCCAGCACGGCGGCCGGGCCGCCCGGCAGTCGATAGGCGGCCAGGAACAGCAGCGGGAAGAAGGCGCCGATGTTCAGGGTGCCGAGCACCATGGCGCGCGGGATCCAGCGGCCGCGCGGCAGCACCCGGGTCAGCGCCAGCACCGCCAGTCCGGCGGGTAGCGCCCGCATCAGGGCCGTGAACAGCGGCCGATCGGGTGGCAGGAATTCGGTCGTGACGGCGTAGGTGGAGCCCCAAACCAGCGGCGTCAGGGCGGTGAGCGCCAGGGTCGCGACAGGCGACCCGGCGACGTTCCGAGTGGTCATGGCCTTCTCTCCAGATTAACTATCTTAATGTTGAGAGATAACACCACACGACGCTGGTTTATGCCAACGCTAAGATTCTTCATGTGGAGAGGGCTATTGATGGTTGATGCGGTGGACCTGATCACGGCCGCATGGCGCGAACAGCGCCCGGACGTCGACGTCGCGCCGATGGAAGTGGTCGGCCGGATCACTCGGCTGGCCCGCGTGCTGGACCGCGAGCTGCGCGAGTTCTTCACGGGTCACGGCTTGGAGCGCTGGGAGTTCGACGTGCTGGCTACACTGCGGCGTTCCGGCGGCGAACAGGGACTCACGCCGGGAGCCCTGATCAAGGCGGCGATGATCACCTCGGGCGCGGTCACCAATCGCATCGACCGGCTGGAGTCGAAGGGACTGGTCCGCCGCAGCTCCGACCCCGGTGACCGGCGCTCGGTCCGCATCCAGCTCACCGCCGCCGGCCGCACCCTGGTCGATGAGCTCCTTCCCCGGCACGTCGCGAATGAAAACCGCCTACTGGCAGACCTTTCCGCTGCCGACCGCGACAACCTGACGGCCCTGCTGCGCACCCTCTCCGAATCCCTCGGCGACACCACCCTCACCTGACCCGCGGCCCGCGCGAACGGCCGAGCCGACAGGCCGGCCGGTGGAGGTTGCTCCGCTCCGGCTCTCGATCCTGTGGGCCCTGTCGCGCCAACCGGCGGTGAGCAGGCGAACGTGTCGTCCGGACGATCATCGCGCAACTGTCGCTGCAGATCCTCGGCCGGTGTCACGCTGTCGCTGTGGTGGCGGCGCAGCGGCAATCCGGCGGTGCCGGTTCCTGCCGTATGTCCGCATCGATTCGGTGCGGCAGATGCTGCTGTACGGGCACTGACCCGTCAGGAGGTGAGTTCCATTGCCTCGTCCATGGTTATGGCTCCCTCGACGGTGTGCGGCACTCGGCGGCGGCCCGGAGAACCCAGGGCCGCGGTGAGGTCGGAGCCGTCGTGTTCGGCCAGCAGATCGCGCGAGTCCCACACCAGAAGCGTTGCGCTGACGGTGTTCTCCGCGGCCGAGTGCGCCAGATCGTAGTGCGCGCAGGCAGGGACGTGGTCGTAGGTGATCCACAGGTCGTAACCCGTCATGAACAGGTCCAGGTCGAAATCGACCGACAGGCCCAGCAATTCGCTGCGGCCGTTGTCGTCCACACCGGCGAACGCCTCGTCCAGGGCGAGCAGGCGCGGGGCCTGGGGGTCGGCCGAATCGAGCATGACGTGCGCGGCGGCGAACAGTGGAAGATGCAGGGACACAGACTGTTCGCCACCCGAGAGGGCGCTGTGCCGGGCCACGGTGAGCCGGTCCTCGCTGCCGTCGGCGGTGATCAGGGTGAACGAGAACACTCGCCAGGTCCGGTAATCCAGTGTGGTGGCCAGGATTTCGGGGTACGAGCGTTCCGGGTGCGCGGCACGCGCGGTGCGGATCTCCGCGGCGAAGTGGGCGCGTATGGCGGCCAGATCCGCCGGGCTCAGCTCCGAGGCGTCGCGGTCGAGCAGTTTGCACACCGCGCGGGCGGAATCGGACAGGTTGTCCGCGAGCACCCAGTGCACGCCGATGGTGTTGCCCGAGGACATCCGGCGCTGCTTCATCTCGCTGCCCATGCGGGTGATGAGATCGCGTGCGTCACTGGTGCGTTCGTGGATCTGCTGAGCCAGACCGGTCAGCAGCGCGTCTTCGAGGATGCGGCGTTCGGCGTCGGTGAGCAGCAGCTCCTGATCCGAGCGCGCCCGGGCGATGCGGTCGGCGCAATCGGCCAGTGCCGCGGCGCCCTGGTCGTCGTGCACCTGCACGACCGTGAGCCCGTCGGCGGCGTCCCACTGCAACCGGTAGTCCTGCCGGGCTGCGGCAAGTGCGGCGTCGAACTCCTGCAGCGCCGCGGTGACCGCGCTGCGGGTGGACTTGCGGGCCGCCTCACCGGCACGCACCGACTCCGTGGCCGCGCACAGGCCGTCGAACAGTTCCTGCACTTCCTCGGGCAGTACCCGGGGGGCGGCCTCCGGTCCGCCGGTCTCGATCCGGTACAGCAATTGTTCCGGGGTGGACCAGGCCGCCTCGGTACTCGGCCAACGACAGTGATCGGGCGCGCCGAGCAGGCTGAGCAGATCCGGACGGGCATAGGGCGCAAGGTGTTTCACGTCGGTGAGCAGTTCGGTCAGCGCGGTGCCGAGCGAATCGTGCGCGGCCCGGTACGCGCCTTCGGCCGAGCCGACCGCCTCGATCGCGTCGGAGGCCGCCTTGCGTGCGGCCTTCTGCTCGGCCCGCGCGGCCTCGATTCGCATCCGGGCCTGTTCCAGTTCGCGATCGATATCGGCGGCGCCCGCGCCCAGCGCCTCGCGCAACGTCTCGAGTTTGCGCAACTGCTCCTCGTACCCGGCTCGCGCCGATTCGGCCTCCTCGGCGAAAGCTTCGGCCAGATCCCGGGATTCGGCCAGCCGGTCCTCGCTCTCCCGGGCCCGTTCGTGATCGCGCTGATGGTCCCCGCGCAGGCGCAGCAGCGCGGTGCCGGTGTTCTCGAAGTGCCGGATGGCCGCGGCCAGGGCGTCGAGTTCGGCCGGATCACGCGGTGCGCGATGAGCGGCCGCGACACCGCGGACCTTCTTGTCGGCGATGGTGAACTCGGCGATCGCCTGATCCAGATCGCTCTCGGCCTGCGTCGCCGCCTCGGCCCGGGACCGCAGCATGCCCGCGGCCTCGGAGACCGCGCGCAACGCGGCGGTGACGGCGTGGGTGCGAGGTAACGCCTTGGCGGCGGCGGTGATTCGAGTCAATCGTTCGGAAGCCTCATGCTGCTGGGCGAGGGCTTGCTGTTCGGCCGCCCGGGCGGTCTCGACGGCGCCGGCCAATTCCGCCAGGCGCAGTTCGCGGCGGCGGGCGCGGGCGGTCGCGCCGATGAACTCGGCATGCGCTTTGGTGTGGCGGCCCAGCTGTACGCCCTGGCGGTATCGGCCTTCGGCATCGATCGTCACCGGTGGAGTCGCGCCACCGGACGCGGCGGCCTTCTCGGGACTCGCACCGCCGTGCTCGACGACATTGTCGGACAACGCGATCGAGGCCAGCACGCCGGAAACGACGTCACCGGGAACGGTCAGCGCGTCCGAATCGTCCTCGACGACGAGTACGTCGGCCAGCGTGCGGCCGGCCGGGCGGTCCAGCGGCGGCAGCGGGACCAGGAACTGCTCCGAATCATGCGGCGGCGGTTCGCCTTCCGGGCACACCCAGCCGTCGAGCAGATCGGCGGCCTGCAACGCCGCCTCGATACCCGCCGCGCGTTCGGGCGAGACGTCGTCGGCGAAGCGGACCAGCCGCCACAGCGGCGCACCCGCGCGAGCCTCGCGCGAGTCGGTGCGGGCGGCGAAAGCCGGTGGCGCGTCTTCCTTCTCGGCCGCGACCCGCTCCTGCTCGGCCCGCAGCTCGGCGATTCGGGCCGCGGCCTGTTCGGCGGCGGTGCGGGCCTGTTGCCGCTGACCGCGGATCTGCTCGGTGAGCGGTTCGGTGTGCTCGGCGAGAACCTCGGTGAGGGTGGCCGCGTCATCGGAACCCGCGGCGGCCAGCGCGGTATCG
>CBJNFW010000106.1:0-25458 GCA_966435935.1 uncultured Nocardia sp. | reverse complement strand
CGGGCGGTGGTTCTGGACGCGGACTCACTCGACGAGGGCTGGCCGGTGGAGCACGGGTGGAGCGCCGCGCAGCGGCTGCTGTGGCGCGATGACGGGTCCGGCGGATTATCGGCCGTCGAGCATCGGGCGGGCGGGGCCGCGGCCGTCGTCGTAGTACTCCTGCACGACCACGCCGTCGACGACGTCGCCGGACGGGTCCACGACAACGCCGCGGTAACCGGCGGCCATGCTCAGGCGGTCGATGCGGCGGGTGGCGAAGGCAGACACGATCGGGCGCAGCAGGCGGCGGGTGGGCAGCAGCAGGATCAGGCCGAGCACCGAGGTGATCAGGCCGGGCACGAACATGGCGACCGCGCCGAGCGTGACCAGCGCACCGTCGGCGACCGCGGTGCCGGGGGCGATCTCCCCGCGACTCGCGCGCCGGAACTGGTCGAACACCCGGCGGCCCTGCGAGCGCACCAGGATCAGGCCCAGGCCCGAACCCGCGATGAGCAACAGAATGGTGGCGACGACACCGATGAAGTGGCCGACCACGACGAGGGCCGCGATCTCGACGACGAGGTAGACAGCGAACAGCAGCGCGGGCATGGCGATCCTTTCGAAGACCATCTACCCGTACAACGACCGGATCGCCCGATTTTCTCCCGATCGGCCTGAGCGGTCGCTGAGAATCTCTACGCGCCCGGCCGGACCAGTCCGGTCTCGTAGGCCAGAACCACCGCCTGTACCCGGTCGCGCAGGCCGAGTTTGGTCAGCACCCGGCCGACGTGGGTTTTCACCGTCGCCTCGGACAGGAACAGCTCCGCGGCGATCTCGGCATTGGAGCGTCCTGCGGCGATCTGCTCGAGCACCTCACGCTCGCGCGCGGTGAGCACATCCAGGACGGCGGCATCGCGAGTACCGGCCGGATCGTCCGCGATGAGCCGGTCCAGCAGGCGTTTGGTCACCTTCGGCGACACCACCGCGTCACCGGCGGCGACGCTGCGGATCGCCGAGATGAGATCCTCGGGCGGGGTGTCCTTGAGCAGGAAGCCGCTCGCGCCCGCGCGCAACGCGCCGAGGGCGTGCTCGTCGAGGTCGAACGTCGTCATGACGAGAACTTTGCTGCCACAACCGGATTCGAGGATCTGCCCGGTGGCGGTGACACCGTCCACCACCGGCATCCGCACATCCATCAGCACCACGTCGGGGGTCAGTTCGCGGGCGCGCCGCACCGCCGCGGCGCCGTTGTCGGCCTCTCCGACGACCGTCAGATCGGGATGCGCCCCCAACACCATTCGCAGTCCGGCTCGCATAAGTTCCTGGTCGTCGACGACTAGCACGGTGATCGGCACGTCACCAATCTACTGTGGCGGCTGCGCCGTCCGGGTCGCGATCGATTCGATGCGTCGCCGTCCGCCCGCCGCCATCACTCGGCGGTCTCGGGCACGAGCGGAATCGTCGCTCGTACCCGCCAGCCGCCCTCGGGACGCCGCCCGGCCTCGAGCGCACCACCCAGCACCGCGACACGCTCGCGCATACCGACCAGACCGAGACCGCTGCCCGCGATTCCGTTGCGGGCGGCCAGGTCCGGGCCGTCCGCCGCGTTCGCCGCACCCGCCGGCGAGCCGTGACCGAAGTCGGTGACCTCGACCAGGATGTCCGCCTCCCGTCGCAGCACCCGGACCCACGCCTTCGGGGCCGGTCCGGCGTGCCGGAAGGTATTGGTCAGCGATTCCTGCACAACGCGGTGAACGCCCAGGCTGACCTCGGGCGCCACATCGTCGAGTTCGCCTGCCATCTCCAATTCGACCGCGAGCCCGGCCTTGCGCATCATCTGCACCACCTTCGCGAGGCCGGCGGTACCGTGCTGAGGCAGTTGTTCGGGGGCGTGTTCGGTGCGCAACAGCGCTACCGTGCGGCGCAACTCGCGCAGGGCATCGCGCCCGGTGGCCGCGATCGTTCCCAGGGCCTGTTCGGCGAGCTCGGGATCGCTGCGCAGGGCGAATTTCGCGCCGTCGGCCTGCACGACGATGACGCTCACCGCATGCGCGACGATATCGTGCAGCTCCCGCGCGATGCGGGTCCGTTCGGCCGAAACCGCCTCGTGCGCACCGCGTTCGCGGTCGTAGTCGGCCACCGCCAGGCGAGCTGCCACCTCCGTGTCGTAGGCATGCCTGGCGCCGAGGAATTCGGCGAGCGTCCAGCACAGCGCGTAGAACAGTGTGAGGAACGCGACCGTCATCGGTACCGACTCGTGCAGCAGCAGGTCCGCGAGCACGGCATCCACGACCAGGCCGCCCAGATAGATCAGCCCCTCCCGGCGGCCGACGTACGCGACCAGGGTGTACAGCGCGATGCCGACCGCCACCAGCGCGGCGACCTGCAGATCCTCCCCGGTCAACCGGCTCACCAGGGACGTGAGGATAGCCAGCGCGAGCAGTATCGCGGCACTCGTGCGCGGATATCTGCGCCGGAAGATCACCGGGATCGGCACGAGCACCGCGAACACGAAATGCACGGCCAAATATCGCTTGTGCCCGATGGTCACCAGGTCGACCAGCAGCAGCGCGATCGCCAGCATCGTATCGGCGACGAGCGGTTTCCCCCGAAGCCACAGGCTGAATCGACGCACCGGTCCAGCCTAGGCCGACCGGCAGGTGGCAGGTCAGCAGCGCGCTTCGGCGGGGAGTGGGCGCGGGGAGTGGGTCGTGTGCCCGGCCAGCCAGGGAGCCAGGACCCGCGAGGTGGTCTCACGGATCTTGCGTTGCAGGCGTTCGCCGTCCTCGATGGCGTGCCGTCCGGAGAACAGCACCGTCAACGCGCCCGAGACCGCGCCGACCACCGCGCCGACCAGTGCCGCCGCGCCGACCTCGTCGAGTTCCTCGGGAAATGCGGCACGCAGATGCCGGGCGATCTCCTGCTGGGCGACCAATTGCGCGTGCGCGGCGCGGCCGCTCACCGCGGGCACGGTGCGCGAGACCTGCGCGCGCAGCACCGCGATGCGGGCGGCCAGGGTGTCACCGAGATGGTCGCCCGGATTGTCGCCGGCGGCGCGCAGCGCGCGCAGCAGCACCTCGACCGGACGTTCGCCGGTACGCCGGGTGGCGATCGCGTGCACGGCGGCCTGCACCCGGTCGTCCGGTTGCGGGAACAGCAACTCCTCTTTGCTCTCGAAATAGTTGAAGAAAGTACGGGTGCCCACCTCGGCTGCCGCGGCGATGTCGGCGACTGTCGTCGCCTCGTAGCCACGGGCCTCGAACATCTCGACGGCAGCCTCGAGGAGGGCGCGGCGGGTGCGTTCCCGCTTGCGGTCACGGAGGGCTGATGGCGGCACGCGGGCAGACAGTACGGCATGCGACAGCGAATTCCGGGCAGGCAGCGTGTCCGCGCGTTGCACCACGCGCCGCGCCGCATCGCGTGCAAACTTGCGGCCGATGCCGCGACGCACGGCGTGTCGCTTTGTGCCGCACCGTATTCCGGAACGCCTCCGAGCATACGGTTGAACGACCGGTTCGCGAGCAATTAGCGTGTGCGAGGTGAGTATCACACCCCGCAGCGTGGACGAACGGTTCCGCACGCTGCCACTGGCCGATCTGGCGGACGCGGCGCTCGCGGCCGCGCGTGCCGCCGGCGCCGACTACGCCGACCTGCGCGTGCACCGGCTCGTGCAGCAGACCATCCGACTGCGCGACGGCCGCGTCGAGGCGATCACCGATTCGACCGATCTGGGCTTCGCGGTCCGCGTGATCGTCGATGGCACCTGGGGTTTCGCCTCGCACGCCGACCTGTCCGCCGATACCGCCGCCGCGGTCGCCCGGCGCGCGGTGACCGTCGCGACGACACTGCGGGCGCTCAATCGCGAACAGGTCGTCCTCGCCGATGAACCCGTGCACCGCGACGCGCAGTGGGTCTCGGACTACGCCATAGACCCGTTCGAGGTGCCGACGCCGGAGAAAACGGCTCTGCTGCTGGACTATTCGGAGCGCCTGTCCGCCGCCGACGGCGTCGACCACGTCACGGCGCAGGTGTTGCAGGTCAAGGAGCAGACGTACTACGCGGATACCGCGGGGTCATCGATCACTCAGCAGCGGGTGCGGGTGTATCCGCTGCTGGAGGCGATCGCGGTCGACCCGACGGCCGGGGCGTTCGAGACGATGCGCACCCTGGCCGCACCGGCCGGGCGCGGCTGGGAGTATCTGACCGGCGAGGACGGCGTCTGGGACTGGGCCGGTGAACTGGCGCGGATCCCGGAGTGGCTGGCCGAGAAGGTGAAAGCCCCCAGCGTGGAGCCGGGGCCCGCCGATCTGGTCATCGACCCGACGAATCTGTGGCTCACCATCCACGAATCCATCGGCCACGCCACCGAGTACGATCGGGCCATCGGCTACGAATCCGCTTACGCGGGAACCTCGTTCGCCACCCCGGACAAGCTGGGCACGCTGCGCTACGGCACGCCGATCATGCACGTCACCGGCGACCGCACCGAACGGTACGGTCTGGCCACGGTCGGGTACGACGACGAGGGCGTGGCCGGGCAGCGCTGGGACCTGATCCGCGACGGCATTCTGGTTGGCTACCAACTGGATCGGGCGTTCGCGCCGCGACTGGGCCTGGACCGTTCCAACGGCTGCTCGTACGCCGATTCCGCGCATCACGTTCCGATCCAGCGCATGGCCAACGTCTCGTTGCAGCCGGATCCCGTGCACGACACCAGCACCGACGAACTCATCTCCCGGGTGGAGAACGGCATCTACGTCGTCGGTGACAAGTCGTGGTCGATCGATATGCAGCGCTACAATTTCCAGTTCACCGGACAGCGCTTCTTCCGAATCCGCAACGGGCGCTTGGCCGGTCAGCTGCGCGATGTCGCGTACCAGGCCACTACCACCGATTTCTGGGGTTCGATGGAGGCCGTCGGCGGCCCGTCGACCTGGGTGCTCGGCGGCGCGGCCAACTGCGGTAAGGCCCAGCCCGGCCAGGTCGCGGCGGTGAGCCACGGCTGCCCGTCGGTGCTGGTGCGGGGTGTCAATATTCTCAACACGCGATCGGAGGCGGGGCGGTGAGCGTGCTACACGGCGGAGAGGTCGTCGAGCGGGCGCTGGCCGCCTCGAAGGCGGACGAGGCGATCGTGATCGTCACCGACGCCTCCGAGGCATCGCTGCGCTGGGCCGGAAATTCGATGACCACCAACGGATCCACGACCTCGCGGGAGTGGTCGGTGGTGTCGGTCCTGCGTTCGGGTCCCGGTTCGGCACGTGTCGGCAGCGTGAGCGCGACGAGCGTGAACGCGGCCGATATCGAGGCGGTGGTGCGTGCGAGCGAAGAGGCCGCGCGCTCGGCCGCACCGGCCCGGGACGCGGTGCCGCTGCTCGAACCCGACGCGGTCGGGCGGCACCTGGACCCGGAGTGGGCCGCGGACCCGCCGGCCACCGGCATCGAGGTGTTCACCGGCCTGGCCCGCGATCTGGCCACCGGATTCGACGGCGCGGACCGGCTCTACGGCTTCGCCCATCATCAGCTGCACACCACCTGGCTGGGCACCTCCACCGGAATCCGCCGCCGCTGGACCCAGCCGACCGGATCGGTGGAGATCAACGGAAAGCGCGGCGCGGCATCGGACACCGCGAGCGCCTGGGTGGGAGCGGGCACGCTGGATTTCGCCGATGTCGACACTCCTGGCCTGCTCGCCGAACTCGCGCGGCGACTGGACTGGAACGCCCGCCGCGTCGAGTTGCCCGCCGGACGTTACGAGACGCTGCTGCCGCCGTCCGCGGTCGCGGACCTGCTGATCTACATGGCCTGGGAGATGCAGGGCCGCGGCGCGAACGAGGGGCATACGGCGTTCTCTCGCGCCGGTGGCACCCGAATCGGCGAGCGCCTGACCGATATTCCGCTCACCCTGTACTCCGATCCCAGTGCCAGAGGTCTGGAATACCGGCCCTTCGTGGCGACCGCCTCCTCCTCGGACGCGATGTCGGTATTCGACAACGGCCTTCCGGCGCAGCGCGTGGACTGGGTGCGCGAGGGCGTGATCGACAATCTGGTCTATCCCCGGGCGATCGCCGCGGAATTCGATGCGCCGGTGACGGTTCCGGGCGACAACCTGCTGATGACCGGCGGCTCCGCGGCCACTGTGCCGGAGATGATCGCCGACACCGGCCGCGGCCTGCTGCTGACCTGTCTGTGGTACATCCGTGAGGTCGACCCGGCCACTCTGCTGCTGACCGGCCTGACCCGCGACGGGGTGTACCTGATCGAGGACGGCGAGATCACCGCCGCGGTGAACAACTTCCGGTTCAACGAGAGTCCGCTGGATCTGTTGCGCCGCACCACAGAAGCCGGGGCTACGGAGATCACCCTGCCGCGCGAATGGAAGGACTGGTTCTGCCGAACGGCCATGCCTGCCTTGCGAATTCCCGATTTCCACATGTCCTCGGTGAGCCGGGCGACCTGACGCCGGCGCATCCGGACCGGACGTGGCCGGTGCGCGTGCGGTCGCGATGGCCACACAACCGACGATTGATATGGCAGAATCGCCGCCACACAGTCGAAGCGGGGGCAGCATGACAGACGACAGCGGGGGCCGGGTCTTCGGTCCACTGATCGAGCAGGCCAAGACGGGCTCGGTGTCGCTCGATGTGGAGCCGGAGGCGTTCCTGGCGCTGGATCGGGCTCTGCGACAACGCAAGACCGAGATCCAGGCGATCCAGAAAATCGTCCAGCAGGTGCAGACGCACGAGGTGTGGGGGCTGGGCGAGCAGGCCGACATCCTCACCTCGGCCCGCACGATCGCGCAGCGTTTCCGGGACAAGGGCGGCGGCGGGGCCAACAACGCCTACGACACGCTGCAGGACCACTGGCGGACCGCCGACGAGATGCAGACCCTGTTCCGCACGATCTGTGCTCGGCTACAGCAGACCGACAGCGAGTTCGCCGCGAAACTCCGTGCGGCACAGGCGGCTACGGAGGAGGCGCTGTGAACGCGCGCATGGTTGCGGTACCGGCGGAGGGGACGCCGTGACGACCTACGATCCACCGGGCATCACCGATCCGGAGAACGTCGACGCGCTCACCCATCAGCAGATCTACGACGCGTTCCAGACCGTCACGCAGAGCGCCGGTGACGTCGTCGCGGCCTGGCAGCAGGCCGGAAGTCAGTGGCGCACTTCCACTACCGGCCTGGTCCGAGCCGTTCGCTCGGCGGTGGACGGACATTGGACGGGCGCGTCCGCCGAGGCCGCGGTGAACGCCCTGGTCGATTACGGCAATCAGGCCGGAGAACTGGCGGATCTGTTCGATGCGGCCGGGCAGGCGGTCTCGAATACCGCGCAGGCCGCGCTCACGACCAAGGCGTACATTCCCAAACCCGTTCCGGTGAACGCCGATCAGACCAAGGACCCGTCCGGTTTCGATCGCCAGACCCGCGATGCGAGCAAGGCCCAGGACGACGCCCGCCAGGTGATGCAGCAGCGGTACGTGACGCCGTTCACCGACCAGGACAAGCGCATTCCCACCTTCCCCGCCGCGGTACCGGTCGGGAACGGCGACGCCGCCGCCTCGACGAGCGAGAGCGACTCGCGGGCTCCGGCCACGTCGACGAATCCGGCCGCGTGGCGCAATGGCACGCGGCCGGATTCGACCGCGCCGGCGAGCGTGACCTCGCTGTTGCACGATCTGCCGTTCCCGGCGTCGGTCGACGCGACGATCGGGCGCTTTCTGCAGAATCCGTCTTCGGCTATGCCGCCCAGCGCGGGCGACGTGCTGTTCCAGCAGCCGACGACGAGCCGTCCGGAACGAGCCGACCGGAACGAGGGAACACCGCCGCCCGCGGCCACCCGGCCGGCGAACGTTCCCGCCGCGTCCGCGCCGACCCCGCCGTCGTCGGTACGCCCCGAAACCGCGGCGCCCAGCGCGGACGGCGAGCAGCGGGACCCGACGCAGCAGCGCCCGAATTCGGCTCCGCAGCAAGCCGATCCGAAACGGCCGCACAGCACCCCGGAACAGTCGCAACCGGCCGCGGAACAGCCGACAACGCCGGCCCGGACCCAGACCCAGGCCACCAGCACGTCGACCGATGCGGTCCGGCCCGGACACGACAGCGCGGCGACGCCGTCCACCGGCGGATCCTCGGCCAACTCCGCTCCCCCGCCGAATTCGACTCCCGCGCCGAGTGCACCGCCCGCCGGTTCGTCCGGTCCGGTCCCGGGCGGTTCTACGCCGAACCTCGCCGGTCCGGCGCTCGGCTCGGCGGGGTCGATCCCGGCCGTGCCGTCGCCGGTACCGGGTACGCCCGCACCGGCACCCGCCACGCCGATGCCGGCTACGCCGGTGCCCAGCGCACCGACGCCGATGCCGAGCAATCCCGCGCCCGCACCGAATTTCGCGGCCCCGGCTCCAACGCCGAATCCGCCCGCGCCGGGAGCGAACGCGGCGACTCCGGCGCCGAATGTCCAGGTGCCGCCGCCGGGTTCCTCGGCTCCTTCGGCGCCCAAGCCGGTGCCGAGCACGCCTGTGCCGGGCGCACACGCACCGGCGGCAGCCCAGGCGACACCCGCTCGCCCGACGGTGGATCCGCTGCCGCCCGATGTCCTCGCCGAGCCGGCCGCGGCCGCGGTCACCGGGGCGGCCACCGCGGAGGTGCTGTCCGAACCCGGCCACCAACACACCGGCGCGGACCATCGGCCACCACGACTACGGGTCAGATACGAGGGCGATCGGGATCGGACGGGCAAGAAGGTCGACCTACGGCACGAATCGCACACCGCGGAGATGGCCGGAAGAGATGAGCACGTCCAGCCGACGATAGGTGAATAATGGCCACTTGGTCGTTCGAGGACGAGGAATTCGCGGCACTCTGGTTCGGGCCCGCGAACGACCGAATGCTCTATCCGCTGCACTATCTGTCCCGATTCGGCCATGTCAACGAGCGCGACACCTACTGGGAGCAGGTCCGGCACAAGTATTCCGAACAGGGCCGGCTGACCTGGAATCAAGCCGACCTGCTGCGGCGGGCGTTCACGGTGCTGACCGATCCGGAGGTGTGGGCCGAGATTCACGGCGTCTCGGATCAGGCCGGGCCGATCCGGGTCGCCGCGGCTCGGCACGACCGGCATGCCGCTCTCGCAATACAATTCACCCGCCGACCGCGCATCGAACTCAGTATCGTGAGTTCGGATCGGCTCTCCGCGGTCCTGGCCGCTGTTCTGCCGAACTGTTCGCCCGGGAGACAGCCCGCTCAGGCGTTCGCCGCCGCCGACCTGTATCCCGAACGTCAGCCGGTGCTGAACTACTCCGGGGAATCGACTCCGCTGCAACGGTATCGGCGCCTGGTCCGGCGTCCTGCGAGTGGGGCGGGGGTGGTCACGGTGTTCCGCGGGCCGCGCAACCGGGGCGGTGAGCAACCCCGCAAGGTGGGTGCGGTGCGCTGGTACGACATTCACGACGACGGCCGCTATATGGAGACCGGCAGTCGCACGGTCACCGTCCAGCCCGCGGACACCCCCGCGATCCAGGCCGCGATCGCCCGCCTACTCGACCTCGCCCTGGCCGAGTATCGCGATTACGTCGACGACGTCGGGGAGTACGCACACCGGTAAGTCGGCGAAACCCGCTCTGCCGCAGCGTAAAACAGTTCGCATTCCGGTATGCCGCTCCCGGTCCGATATGCGATCGGAAGATGATCGCGTAGCCGCGCAAGGAGAACGCGGCGCAGGATCTTCGCGACGACGGGAACGGGCAGACCGAGCTGATCGAAACGGATGCGATTGCGGTGCGTCCCGGCATTCGAAGCAAACCTACTCCCCCACAGCGCATTCCGCGCCGCCGAACGTCCCTCCGTCCGTACGGCCCGGGGCGGACCGCGATCGACCGGCCCACTCCGAGGTAAGGTGCTCTACTCACGGCGCCGAACTCGACGGCATATTCGATCGAAGCCTGCACGCTTGCCGCACCGCGCTGCCGAGCACGATCGCCGACAGCGGCGCCCTGCGCCCGGAGGTTGAGCGATCTCCGGCTCGTTCGATCAGATTGCGTCGTGCGGGTGCAGGCGCACGACAGCCGTCCCCCGCGCCAGCGCCTCCCGTAATTCGGCGCGGTTCACGCTGCCGTCGGCGTCGAGGCTGATCCCGGCGAACCGGCCGTGGACGGGGTTCTGCTCCAGGATGATCCGGTACAGCTCGGTGATCGGCTCCTCGTCGGTGATCACCTGCCAATCGGCGCGAATCTCCTTTCCGCGCAAGGTGATCCGCACCGGCTCCCCGGCGCGGAGGTTGCGCCGCCAGCGGGCCGCGGTGCCGACCAGCAGATCCCCTTCGTACGAGACGTATCCAACCGGGTTGGCGTACTCGCGCCCGGTCTTGCGGCCGACGACGGTGATGATCAGGAGTTTGCCGCTGAAGAGCCGATGCAACCGGGATCGCAGCAGGTAACGGACGGTGGTGTCCCAGGAACGTTGCAGCCGGGACTGGGCCGGCGCACTGGTCATGGGGGCGGAACCGGACATGGCGAGTACCTCCGAATGAATTAATTCCTGAGTGTATACTCAGAAAATACGACGGGATACGGCATACTGCAAGGGCGAATCGAGTTTCAGGAGGCGATGTGGCACCCGACCGGGCAACTCGCGGCCGTCCACGCACCGGCGTGCGGGAGGCCGTGATCGCCAGCGCCCAGCAGACGCTCGCGGAATCCGGCCTGGCCCGCACGTCCACCAAGGAGATCGCCCGCCGGGCAGGCGTCGCCGAATCGAGCATCTTCTATCACTTCGGCGACCGCATGGGACTGCTGCACGCGGTGATCCAGCACCAGTTGCGACCATTGCGGGACCTCCTCGCGGACCGCCCCGGGACCGACCACAGCCTGCGCGAGGACCTGATCGATCTGCTGACCGCACTCGAAGAGTTCTTCTTCGCCGCCATCCCCGCCATCGCTGCCGTCCAGTCCGACGCCGAACTGCGCGAATCCTACGAAAAGCGCAGCCGCGACATGGATCTGGGCCCGCACCGCGCCCTCGACGCGATTCTCGCGCACCTGTCCCCCCGCGCCGCCGGCACCGACCTGCGCCCCGCGGCCCTTCTGCTGGCGGGTGCGGCACATCAGCGAGCGCTGCAACGTCACCTGAGCCCGCCCGACGCGCTCGCCGACCTGCCCTCCCGCGACGAGATCGCCGATTCCCTTGTGCCGGTGTTCGATTCAGCGCTGCGCGGTTGGTAGCCGGTCGGCGAGTCCGAACACCCGTTCGGCGGTACGGTGGCCGATCGCGATTCGCTGATCGTCGGTGAGCGGAGCGTCGCGCAGGAAGGCGATGGCCGCTACCGGATCCTCGTACGGATAGTCGATCGCGAACATGATCGAGTCCGCACCGACCGCGCGCACGGCGAGTTCGAGCACGTCCGGATCGTCGATCCCGCTGGTGGTGATCACCATGTTGCGGCGGAAGTACTCGCTGGGAGTCAGCGACAGCTTCGGCATCGGCGTGGCCGCCCCGGCCGTGCGGGCGGCGAAGGCGTGCCGATTGTCTATTCGCCTGAGCCAGTAGGGAATTCCTTCGCCGAGATGTCCGAGCACGATGGTCAGCCCCGGATAGCGGTCGAGGGTGCCGCTGAGGATGAGCCGCATGGCGTGCAATCCGGCCTCGGCCTGATAACCCCAGATCGCCCCGGACATCCCGTAATCACCGTAGACGGGCATGCTCGGCGCACGGGGATGCAGATAGATCGGCGCATGGTTGGCCTCGGCGGCCGCCAGCAGCGGGGCGAATTCCGGTTCGTCCAGGTATCGCCCGCCGGTGTGCGAATTGATCATGATGCCGTTGAGCCCGAGCTGGCCCATCACCCGTTCGATCTCCGTTGCCGCGGCCACCGGATCCTGCGGCGTCACCGTGGCCAGGCCACCGAACCGGTCCGGGTGACCTCGCACGATCTCGGCCAGCGCGTCGTTGAATCGGCTCGCCAGCGGCACCGCGTCGGCCGCCGGAAACGGCTGTGCGCCAGGTGTATTGAGACTCAACACCGCCATATCCTGTCCGAGCGCGTCCATCTCGCGCAGCCGGGCGCCCAGATCGGTGAGCCGAGCGCGCAGAGCCGGATCGCGTTCCACCGTCCGAAGCAGATCCACCTCCACCGCATCGGCCGGGCCGACATCCAAACCGTGTGCGACACCGAGGAATTCCTCGGTGGACATATGCTCCTCAACCGCGATGACGCGCCCGCTCATGCCCGCCGCCCGCCGTCGACCGACAATGCGATTCCCGTGACGTAGGACGCGGCGTCCGAGCACAGCCAGACCGCCGCGGCCGCGGCCTCCTCCGGCGTGGCCAATCGCCCGAGCGGGGTGCCCGCGGCCTGTCGCGCGATCATGTCGGTACCGGCCGCCACCTGCTCGAACCCGGGCGTAAGGGTCGGGCCCGGACAGACGGCGTTGATCCGGATACCGCGGTCGGCGTAGTCGACCGCGGCGACCTTGGTGAGCCCGACGATCCCGTGTTTGGCCGCGACGTAGGCCGGTGCTGTCGGGATCGCGTAGAGGCCGCCGTTGGAGGCGACGTTCACGATGGCGCCGCCGCCCGCGAGCAGCGGCAGCTCGTACTTCATACACAGGAAGGTCCCGGCCAGATTGACGCCGATCACCCGCTGGAATTCGTCCAGGGTCATCTCGTCGAGCCGCCGATGATGCGAGGCCAGCCCGGCATTGTTCACCGCGAAATCCAGGCCGCCGTATGCCGCGACGGTGCGCTCGATCCCGGCTCGCACCGAAGCCTCCTCGGCGATGTCGACGGTGACCGCCAGCGCCTCGCCGCCCTCCGCCCGGATCGTCTCGACGGTCTCGGCCGCCGCGTGCGGGTCGATGTCGAGGACGGCGACCGCGGCCCCGTCACGTGCGAAGGCCACCGCCGCGGCCCGGCCGATCCCGCTGCCCGCGCCGGTGACCAGGCCGGCCTTCCGGGATTCGCCGCTCATGCCAGCGGCTCGTGGTTGGCCCAGGCCACCTTGTACGGGTGCCGCGACTGCCAGCGGTCGATGACCTCGTGCAGACCGGGGTCCGCGAACGCCTTGCCCAGCGTCTCGACATCGGGCACGGTGACCTGCACGATCGCCGTCGCGATCAGCGCCGGTATGGCTTGCTCGCCGGGAATCGGGATATGCCGCCGCGCCGCGACCGACTCGACGAGCCCGGTGTCCAGCATGCACTGTTCGATATCCGTCAGATATCGGTCGAGCTCGCCGTCGGGCATTGGCCGATCGAAGGAAACAATCATCGTGTGGTTGATCATGAGGTAATTCTCGGTCGACTACCCGGCGCGCGTCCAAGATCGGTTCGTTATTCGGCGATAACCTGGAGGCATGGCCGAACTGGAAACCCGGGAGCTGGAGTACTTCATCGCGGTCGCCGACGAACTGCATTTCGGCCGGGCCGCGGTGCGGCTGTCGATCGCGCAGCCGGCGTTGTCGAAGGCGATCCGGCGGATCGAGAGCAGGCTCGGTGTTCCGCTGTTCGTGCGCTCGAGCCGCCATGTCGAACTCACCCCGGCCGGTGCGGCGCTGCGCGAGCACGGGCGGCACGCGCTCAATGCGGTCAGTGCCGCGGTGCGCAACGCGCGGCATGCCGGTGATGTCCGGGGTCACCTGCGGCTGGTGCTCAAACCGGGCGGCGATGCCGGGCTGCTGTCCGGAATGCTGGCCGAATACTCCCGTCAGCCGGACGCGCGCCGAGTCGAGATCCTGTTCAGCGGTCCCGTCGATCGCGCCGACTTCCTGCGCGAGGATCGCGCCGACGTCGGCCTGCTCTACGCGCCTTTCGACGACCTGAGCGGCCTGGCCCACGAGATATTGCGCACCGAGGGACGGGTGGTCGTCGTCCCGCGCCGCCATCGCCTCGGCGGCCGGACTTCGGTCCGCATGTCCGATCTGGACGGCGAGACGCTGCCGTACTGGAAAGGGCTCCCCGGCGAGGAGGGCACCGGCCCCGAGGTGTCCGATGTGGTTCAGATGATGCACATGATCTCGGTGAACCGCATGATCGCGATACTTCCCCGCTCACTGGTCGAGAGCACCCCGGCCGATCTGGTCCGCATCCCGGTCTCCGACGCCCCGCCCAGCCACCTCGTGCTCGCCTGGAACGAACTCGACCACCGACCGTCGGTCGAGTCGTTCGTGGCAGCCGCACTCGAAGCCTGCCGCGACGAATCCCGGTTGCGCACCGAAACCGTTGTGTACCAATAGTTTCGAGGAGATGGATACCTGACCCACGCGACCCCGTGCGATGGTCGGTCGCGTCGATTCGCCCCCAGCGTCGGCTTGTCCGCAGACGGAAAGCTCTATACCGCAGTCGATTCCAGTTCGACGGCACGAACCGAGCGAAGGGCCGACCGGCCGGAGACGTCGCTGCCGACGCTGCGGTGGCGCTTGAATGCAGCGCAACCCGCCCGTCGGCGGCGTTCAGCGTGAACGGCCCGCCCTTGTTCAGGCCGACTCGGCCAGGGCGGCAGCCTGCCAGACGTCGGCCAGATCCTGCAGAGGGACGTCCAGGGCCCGGCTCAGGCCGACGACGGTGCCGAAGGCGGGGCTGGGCAGTCGGCCGGATTCGATCTTGCGAAGTGTTTCCGGTGAGATTCCGGCGGACCGTGCGATATCGCCGAGATCCCGGCCCGCGCGTGCCGAGCGCAGGCAAGCGCCCAGGCGGCGGCCTGCTTCGATCTGGGCCGGGGTGAGCGGGAGACGGACCATCCGCACAGACTACCGAGCGGTATACAAATACCGCAAGCAGGTTGGTATACAAATACCGATTGCAGTACGGTGGTATTTAAATACCCCCGAGGAGGTACCCGTGGTCGAGCTGAAGACGCCCGACGAGATCGAGAAAATGCGCGTGACCGGACAGTTCGTCGCCCAGATCCTGGCCGAACTGCGCGAGCGCGCACAGGTGGGCGTGAATCTGCTCGACCTCGAACTTCATGTGCGGCAACGCATTCGGGAGCGCGGCGCGAAGTCGTGCTACTGGGACTATGCACCGTCCTTCGGCCGCGGCCCGTTCCGCAACACCGTCTGCCTGTCGGTGAACGACGCTGTGCTGCACGGACCTCCGTTCGACTATGTGCTGCGCGACGGCGACGTCCTGACCATGGACCTGGCCGTCGAGGTCGACGGCTGGGCGGCCGACTCGGCCGTCACGGTGATCGTCGGCACTCCCGCGGAGGCCGACCAGCGGCTCGTCGCCGCCACCGAGGAGGCGCTCGCGGCCGCCATCGAGGTGGCCGTGCCGGGCAATCGGGTCGGCGACATCTCCGCCGCGATCGCCGCCGTCGCCCGTGCGCACGGATACCCGATCAACACCCAATTCGGCGGGCACGGCATCGGCCGGACCATGCACGAGGATCTGCACATCCCGAACGACGGCCGGGCCGGACGCGGATTCACCCTGCGCCGCGGACTCACCATCGCCATCGAACCGTGGTTCGCGGCCACCACCGACCGCATCGTCGTCGATCCCGACGGCTGGACGTTGCGCTCGGCCGATGGCTCACGCACCGCCCACAGCGAGCACACCATCGCCGTCACCGATGAGGGACCGAGGATCCTCACCCTCGCCGCCTGAAACCGGGACGCGCCCGCCGAACCGGTTGCCGGGGAGAGCATTCGGACATAACTCGGGCCGGTCGAGCGGGCGGCAGCGATCGACGCCGCTCCCGCACCGTCGTGCTCCCCTCTCCGGACACGCGCACCGGCAGTGCCGGCCGCGCGGCGACAGCGATAGGCTGCACGCGTGGAGAACCCCTTCGGCGCAGTCGGCACCGCGAATTACGTGTTGCTGACCAGCTTTCGCAAGAACGGCACCCCGGTCGGCACGCCGCTGTGGGCCGCTCTGGACGACGGCAAGCTGTACGTCTGGACCGTCACCGACAGCTGGAAGGTCAAGCGGATCCGCCGCAATCCCGCAGTCACACTGCAACCCTGCACCGTCTCCGGCACTCCGCGCGGAGCGGTCGTCAAGGGCACCGCGCGCATCCTCGACGACGCCGGTAGCGATCGGGTGCGGCGAATGATCAAGCGCAAGTACTCGATTCAGGGCTGGCTGGTGGTGGCCGGCAGCCAGTTGCGTCGCGGGCGGAAGGGCACCATCGGCATAGAGATCACCGCCGACGCCTGAGTCACCCGCTCGCGACGGGGCCGCCGCTATCGGCCCGCGGGGTGATCGACAGCCCGACCGAGCCGTCGCTCCCCTTGATCAGTTTGTGCCCGCGGATGAGGAGCGTGCCGATCACGCCGTACTTGTTGCCGACGATCCCCCGAACCCGCTCGGTCCCCGGCGCGTCGAGCACCTCGGCCGTACCCGTCAGCACCTCCTCGGAGGTGACGCGACCACGGCTGTCGCACGATTGCAGCCGGACCTGCGGATTACGGCGGATCCGCTGCACCTTCCACGACGAGCCGTAGGTCCACACCACGATCCGGTCGCCGTCCGGCGCCACCCACACGGGCGCACCCACCCCGGTGCCGTCCTTCTTGTAGCTCGTGAGCAGCGCGTACTTACCGTTCGCCAGTTCGTCCCAGGTCATGGCACAACGCTAGGCCGGGGCCCGCCGCACACACATCCGTCCGTGGTCGGACCCGGCAGTACGCCCACGGGTGTACCCGCTACTCGAGTTCACCCTCGGTCTCCAGGTACACCTGCCGCAACCTGTCCAGAGTCTCCTGTTCGGGCTGCTCCCACAGCTTGCGCTCGGCCGCCTCGAGCAGGCGTTCGGCGATGCCGTGCAACGCCCACGGATTCGACTGCTCCATGAACTTGCGGTTGGTCTCGTCGAATACGTAACTCTCCGAGAGCTTTTCGTACATCCAGTCGGCCACCACATTGGTCGTGGCGTCGTAACCGAACAGATAGTCCACGGTGGCGGCCATCTCGAACGCGCCCTTGTACCCGTGCCGGCGCATCGCCTCGAGCCAGCGCGGATTCACCACGCGCGCCCGGAAGACCCGCGCGGTCTCCTCGGACAGGGTGCGGGTGCGCACCGCGTCGGGGCGGGTGCTGTCGCCGATGTACGCCTCGGGATCGGCGCCGGTGAGCGCGCGTACCGCGGCCACCATGCCGCCGTGGTACTGGAAGTAATCGTCCGAGTCGGCGATGTCGTGCTCGCGAGTGTCGGTGTTCTTGGCGGCGACGGCGATTCGCCGGTAGGCGGCGCGCATATCGTCCGCGGCGGGTGCGCCGTCCAAATCGCGCCCGTACGCGAAACCACCCCACGCGGTGTACACCTGCGCCAGATCGTCGTCGGTGCGCCAGTTGCCCGAATCGATCAGCTGGAGCAGGCCCGCACCGTAGGTCCCGGGTTTGGAACCGAAAATGCGTGTGGTGGAACGACGTTCGTCGCCGTGCTCGGCCAGGTCGGCCCGGCTGTGCGCGCGCACGTAGTTCAGCCGATCCGGCTCGTCCAGGTTCGCGACCAGCCGCACGGCGTCGTCGAGCATGGCCAGGACGTGCGGGAAGGCGTCGCGGAAGAAGCCGCTGATCCGGACGGTCACATCGATGCGCGGGCGACCCAGTTCGTCCTGCGGGATCACCTCCAACGTGGTGACCCGCCGGCTGGCCTCGTCCCAGACCGGCCGCACCCCCAGCAGCGCCAGCACCTCGGCGATGTCGTCACCGGAGGTCCGCATGGCGGAGGTGCCCCACACCGACAGCCCGACCGAACGCGGGTAGTCGCCGTGGTCGGCCAGATACCGTTCGAGCAGCGACTCGGCCATGGCCTGACCGGTCTCCCAGGCGAGCCGGGAGGGCACCGCCTTGGGGTCGACCGAGTAGAAGTTGCGGCCCGTCGGCAGGACGTTGATCAGCCCGCGCAGTGGCGATCCGCTGGGCCCGGCCGGAATGAACCCGCCGTTCAGCGCGTGCAGAATGCGCGCGATCTCCACCCCGGTCTGCCGCAGGCGCGGCACCACCTCGGTCGCGGCGAAGCCGAGCACCCGGCGCACCGCGTCCAGGCGTTCGGGATCGGCACCGGAATCGGCGAGCAGGCGCTCGGTGAGCGCATCGATCTCCGTGACCGCCCAGTCCGTCTCCTGCATGGCCGAGACGAGTTCGCGCGCCCGCTGCTCGAAGGCATCGACGCGTTCGCGCGATTCGTCCCCGGATTCGCTGAGCCCCAACGCTTCTCGCAGGCCCGGCACATGATCCTCACCGCTCCACAGCTGCCGGGCGCGCAACATGGCCAGCACCAGATCGACCTCGGCCGCACCGCTGGGCGCCCGGCCCAGCACGTGCAGGCCGTCGCGGATCTGCACATCCTTGATCTCGCACAGCCAGCCGTCGACGTGCAGCAGCATATCGTCGAAGGATTCCTCGTCCGGGCGCTCGGTCAGGCCCAGGTCGTGATCCATCTCCGCGGCGCGCATGAGGGTCCAGATCTGCTGGCGGATGGCGGGCAGTTTGGCCGGATCCAGCGCCGAGATGTTGGCGTGTTCGTCCAGCAACTGCTCGAGCCGGGAGATGTCGCCATAGGTCTCCGCCCGCGCCATCGGCGGAATCAGGTGATCGACCAGGGTGGCGTGGGCGCGGCGCTTGGCCTGGGTGCCCTCGCCGGGATCGTTCACCAGGAACGGATAGATCAGCGGCAGATCGCCCAGTGCGGCGTCGGTTCCGCACGCCGCGGACATGCCGAGCGTCTTGCCGGGCAACCATTCCAGGTTGCCGTGTTTGCCCAGATGGATCATCGCGTCGGCGGCGAAACCGTCCGGTGCGGCGAGCCAGCGGTAGGCGGCCAGGTAGTGGTGGCTCGGCGGCAGATCCGGATCGTGGTAGATCGCGACCGGATTCTCGCCGAAACCGCGCGGCGGCTGCACCATGAGCACCACATTGCCGAAACGCAGTGCGGCGATGACGATTTCGCCGCGCGGATCGGCCGACCGGTCGACGTACATCTCCCCCGGCGGCGGGCCCCACGCCTGCACGACCGCCTCGCGCAACGCCGCGGGCAGGGTCTGGAACCAGGCGGTGTAGGCCGCCGCGCCGATCCGAATCGGGTTGCCCTCCAGCTGTTCCGCGGTGAGCCAGTCCGGGTCCTGACCGCCCGCCGCGATGAGGGCGTGGACGAGCGCGTCGCCGTCGGACTGCTCGAGGCCCGGGATCTCGCCCGGCTCGCCCAGATCATAACCGGCCGAACGCATCTCGCTCAGCAGCTCGATGGCGCTGGCCGGAGTGTCCAGGCCGACGGCGTTGCCGATGCGGGCATGTTTGGTCGGATAGGCCGACAGCACGATCGCGATTCGCTTGTCCGAGGCCGGAATATGCCGCAGCCGCGCGTACCGCACCGCGATCCCGGCCACCCGCGCGGAGCGTTCGGGATCCGGAACGTACGCCGACAGGCCCTCTTCGTCGAACTCCTTGAACGAGAAGGGAACCGTGATGATGCGACCGTCGAATTCGGGCACGGCCACCTGGGTGGCCACGTCCAGCGGCGAGAGGCCCTCATCGCTGTCGGCCCACTGCTCGCGCCCGGTGGTCAGGCACAGGCCCTGCAGAATGGGCACGTCCAGATCGGCGAGTGCGCCGATGTCCCAGGCCTCGTCGTCACCCCCGGCCGACGCGGTGGCCGGTTTGGTGCCGCCCGCGGCCAGCACCGTCACCACCAGGGCGTCGGCGCCGCGCAACGTGGCGATCAGCTCCGGTTCCGCGGTGCGCAGCGACGCGCAGTACAGCGGCAGCGGACGCGCCCCGGCCGCCTCGATCGCGGCGCACAGGGCCTCGACGTAGGCGGTGTTCCCGGCCAGATGCTGGGCGCGGTAGTACAGCACCGCGACCGTGGGCCCCGCGACATCCGCCCGCGCGGTCCGCTCGAGTTCGCCCCAGTTCGGCAGGTGCACCGGCGGCTCGAAGCCGTATCCGGTGAGCAGCACGGTGTCGGACAGGAAATTGTGCAACTGCAGCAGATTCCCCGGACCGCCCGCGGCCAGATAGTTGTGCGCGTCCGCGGCGACGCCGCCGGGCACGGTCGAGCACTCCATCAACTCGGCGTCCGGCGCCATCTCCCCGCCGAGCGCGACCACCGGGACGCGGCTCGCGCGCACCGCTTCCAGGCCCTGCTCCCATGCCCGGCGTCCGCCGAGGATGCGCACCACCACCAGATCCGCACCCGCCAGCAGGGCGGGCAGATCGTCGGGCAGCAGTCGCGCCGGATTGCCGAGCCGGTAGTCGGCGCCGCTGGCCCGGGCGGACAGCAGGTCGGTGTCGGAGGTAGACAGCAGCAGGATCACGATCGGCCTTTCCTCGGGTGACGCGCCCATCAGGGTTTCGTGCCCGCCGGGAGGGTCTGACTGTCACAGTGGCGCGACCGCACCGGAATTGCACCGGTTTCCTCGGGGACAGGCGAGCACCCGGGATGCTACCGCGCCGCTCCGACACCCCCGCTCAGCGGCCGTAACGAGCTGGTTTACACCCTCCCGGAACGGACAACACGGGCGTACGCTCGACGTATGCCGAACTCACCAGGTTGGGCCAGGCGGAATCGCTTCGCCGCCTGGTCAGGAATCACGTGCATGATGGTTGCTGTTGCCTTGCTGGCAATGGCACTCGCGGCTGCTGCCGAGCAGCGCAACTCTCTGGCGATCATCGCGGCGTGCGTCTGCGCGGTAGTCGCGATCGCCGGTCTGCTGATCTTCGAATCCACGGCCCGCGCCGATCGGAACCGCCACCACAACGCTCCATGTCTGTTGTCCGACAGCTATATTCCGGCTCCACCGTGGGCGCACGGCGCCCGTGCGGTCGGCGGTACCGACCGAAAAGAACGCTGAGCGCGCGTTCGAGCGCGCCGCTCCCGGGCGTGAGCCCAGCTTCACCCGCGGGGGATCTCGTCGGCACGAGCCGTACGCTGAACGGATCATGACTCGCTCCGCCCCCGATTCCTGCCCCGGTGTGCTGCGCCTGCACGAGGCCGCCGACGGACCGCTGGCGCGCATCCGCTTACCCGGCGGCCGGTTGCGCCCGGATCAGCTACTGACTCTGGCCGAGGCTGCTCATGATCTCGGTGACGGCGGTATCGAACTCACCTCGCGCGGTAACGTTCAGCTCCGCCGGATCGGTGATGCCGATGCGCTGGCCGCCCGCCTCGGGACGGCCGATCTGCTGCCGAGCCGCACCCACGAGCGGGTGCGCAATATCGTGGCCTCGCCGCTGTCCGGCCGGGTCGGCGGACTGGCCGACGTCCGGGACTTGATTCCGGAGCTGGACCGTGCCCTGCGGGCGACGCCGGCCTTGGCCGATCTGCCCGGCCGGGTGCTGTTCACCCTCGACGACGGGCGCGGCGATGTCAGCGGCCTCGACGGCGATTTCGGCATGCACGCCGTGGACGTGGACTATTACACGCTGCTACTGGGCGGCCGCGACAGCGGCGTCCGGGTGCCGGGCACACAGGCCGTCGAGGTTTTGCTCGCCGCCGCACAGGAGTTTCAGGGTGTGCGCGGTGAACAGTGGCGGCTGCGCGAAATCCCCGGCGGAGCCGCCCGGATCCTTGCCGCACTCGGCCTGGAACCGATCGAGAAACCACTGGAATTGCCCGCACCACAAGGTATTCCGATCGGCTGGTTCGCTCAGGCCGATGGCCGGGTGAGCCTCGGAGCGGGTGTGCGGCTGGGCGTACTGCCCGCCCGGACGGCCGAATTCCTCGCCGCCGTGGAGCGTCCGGTCGTCGTCACGCCCTGGCGCAGCCTGATCCTGTCCGACCTGGACGAATGGACCGCCGAACAGGTGGTGCGGGTGCTGGCCCCGATGGGCCTGATCTTCGACGCCGACTCCCCCTGGCTGCTGGTGACCGCGTGTGCCGGACAACCCGGCTGCGCCAAATCCCGCACCGATGTGCGCGCGGACGCCGCGGACGCGGTCACCGAGGGGCGGGTCGCACCGAATGGCACACCGTCCCGAGCGCACGGCTCGGCCGCCGCGGAAATCGCGGTTCCGGGACGTCAGCACTGGTCCGGATGCGAACGCCGGTGCGGCCGACCGCGCGGCGTCGTCACCGACGTGGTGGCCGCACCGGACGGCTACCGCATCACCCCGCCCGAACCTCCGCGCGCCTGATCGGCGTCGCGCCGCACACCCGCCGGCACACTCGGTCCAGGAGCCCGTCCGACCGGGAACTAGGGTGTACGCCATGTCCGACGTGCGTACCAGCTACCTCACCGACGGTGCCGAGATCTATCGGCGCTCGTTCGCGACCATCCGGGCCGAGGCCGATCTGGCCCGGTTCCCGGCCGACGTCGCGCAGGTGGTGGTGCGGATGATCCACGCCTGCGGGCAGGTCGATCTGGCCGCCGACGTGGAGCACAGCGAGCACGTCGTCTCCCGGGCCCGCACCGCGCTGCGAGCCGGTGCGCCGATCCTGTGTGATGCCACCATGGTTGCCGCCGGGGTAACCCGCAAACGCCTGCCCGCCGACAACGAGGTGATCTGCCTGCTCGCCGATCCCCGGGTCCCGGAATTGGCGCAGGCCATGGAAAATACCAGATCGGTTGCGGCACTGGAACTTCTGCGCGACCGCCTGGACGGCGCGGTGGTCGCGGTGGGCAATGCGCCGACCGCGCTGTTCCATCTGCTGGACATGCTCGACGCCGGTGCGCCCCGTCCCGCCGCGGTGCTGGGCATCCCGGTCGGCTTCGTCGGCGCCGCGGAGTCCAAACAGGCTCTGACCGAATTCGGCGGTGTGGAGTATCTGACCGTCCGGGGCCGGCGCGGCGGCAGCGCGATCACCGCGGCGGCACTGAATGCGATTGCGAGCGAGCAGGAATGAGCGATCAGGAGCGCGGCCGGCGGAGCGGGAAACTGTGGGGCGTCGGACTGGGGCCGGGTGATCCGGAACTGGTCACGGTCAAGGCGGCGCGGATCATCGGTGAGGCCGACGTCATCGCCTTCCACAGCGCCCGGCACGGCCGCAGCATCTCGCGCGGGATCGCCGCGCCCTATATGCGCCCCGGGCAGCTCGAGGAACACCTCGTCTACCCGGTGACCACCGAGACCACCGATCATCCGGGCGGTTACCAGGGCGCCATCGACGAGTTCTACGAACAGGCCGCGGCCACCCTGGCCGCCCATCTCGCGGCCGGGCGCTCGGTTGCGCTACTGGCCGCCGGAGATCCGCTGTTCTACAGCTCGTACATGCATATGCACCGCCGCCTGGCCGATCGGTTCGAGGCGGAGATCGTCCCGGGCATCACCTCGGTCAGCGCCGCCTCGGCGGCCCTGGGCACCCCCCTGGTGGAGGGCGACCAGGTGCTGACCGTACTGCCCGGCACCCTGCCCGCCGAGGAGCTGAGCCGGCGGCTGGCCGAGGCCGACGCGGCGGTGGTGATGAAGTTGGGGCGAACGTATCCGGATGTGCGGCAGGCGCTTTCGGACGCAGGCCGGTTGGACGACGCGTACTACGTCGAGCGCGCCAGCACCGGGCGGCAGCGGGTGTTGCGCGCGGGCGAGGTGGACGCCGCCGAGGTGCCCTACTTCGCCATCACCGTTGTGCCCGGCCCGACGCCCACGACCGAGATCGCGCTCACCGCAGCGGATTCCGCACGTTCCAATGCCACCGTCGCCTCGGAAACCGAAGTGGCGCAAGATGTTCACCCGGCGATCGGCGAAGTCGTGGTCGTCGGCCTCGGCCCGGGATCACCGGACTGGACCAGCCCGGAGGTCGCCCGCGCGCTGTCCGAGGCGACCGATCTGGTCGGCTACACCACCTATGTCGACCGGGTGCCCGCCCGTCCGGGGCAGCGCCGCCACGCCAGCGACAACCGGGTCGAATCCGAACGCGCCGCCATGGCGCTGGATCTGGCCAAGCACGGCGCGCGGGTCGCGGTGGTCTCCTCCGGCGATCCGGGCGTATTCGCCATGGCCGCCGCGGTGATCGAGGAATCGGCCGATCCGCAGTGGCGCGACGTGCCCGTGCGGGTGCTGCCCGGGATGACCGCCGCCAGCGCGGTCGCGAGCCGGGTGGGAGCGCCGCTGGGACACGACTTCGCGATGATCTCGCTCTCGGATCGGCTCAAGCCGTGGGAGACGGTGGCCCAGCGCATTTCCGCGGTGGCCGCGGCCGATATGGCCATCGCGGTGTACAACCCGGCCTCTTCGCAGCGCACCTGGCAGGTCGCGGCGCTGCGCGATCTGGTGCTGGAACACCGCAAGCCGGATACGCCGGTCGTGCTGGGCCGCGACGTCGGCGGCCCGACCGAATCGGTTCGCGTGCTCACCCTGTCCGAACTCGACCCCGCCGAGGTGGATATGCGCACACTGCTCATCATCGGAGCCTCGACCACGACCGCGTTCGACACCCCTACCGGTCAGCGGGTGTTCACCTCCCGGCGGTATTCGACCACCCCCTGACCGCGCGCTCCGGTCCGAGCGTTAATATTCCAATGTGGAACGTTGATGGGTGGAAGGGGTGCGCACGATATGGCCGAGAGTGAACCGAAACGGGGGCTGAACTCCACCGCGGCCTCGCTGCTGGGTTTCCTGCACGAGGGGGCGATGGCCGGATGGGATCTGGTCAATCTCGCTCAGGAGCGGATCGGGGACTTCTGGACGATCACGCAGAGCCAGGTGTATCGAGAACTGGCCGCGATGGACCGGATCGGCCTGGTGGAGAAGGGCGAGACCGGAGTGCGCGAGCGCACGCCGTACCGGATCACCGAGGCGGGCCGAGAGGCCTTCGCGCAGTGGATCGCCCGCGATCCGGGCGCGGAAACCATCCGGGTGCCCCTGCTGCTGACCCTGGCGTTCGGCGAATTCGTCGAGCCCGAGCGGCTGAACCGGATCATCGCCGCCAATCGCATCATCCACGAGGAACGACTCGCGCGATACCTCGCGAGCATCGACGAGACGCGATCCCGATGTGAGAGTGCCACACTGGATTTCGGGATCGGCTACGAACGCGCGGTGCTGGAGTGGTTCGATCGGCTGCCCGGGTTGCTGGACCGGTCCGGCCGCGACCGGCCGGCTGCCGGTTAGCTGCTGCCGCACGGCAGTGTGCGCAGCCATTCGCACGCGGCGGCAACCGATTCCGCGGCTTGCGCACCCGCGGGCAAGCGCGGGCGATCGATCATGACGACGGGGATGCCGCAGGTTCGGGCCGCGATCAGTTTGGCCAGGGTGAGCTCGCCGCCGCTGTCCTTCGTGACCAGGACATCGATCCGGTGTTCGGTCAGCAGGCGAATCTCGTCCTCGACCGCGAAAGGCCCACGCGCCAGCAGCAATTCGTGGTCCGGTGGCAGCGCCGCGGTGGGCGGATCGATCGCCCGGATCAGGAACCACCGGTCGGTCAGGCCGGCGAACGCACCGGCCCCCTGACGACCGATCGTCAGGAATATCCGGGACCCACGCTCGGCGACGGCGCCGACCGCCGAGGCGACGTCGGGAACACGGATCCAATTGTCTCCCGGACGTTCTCGCCATCCCGGCCGACGTACGTGCAGCGCAGGCAGGTTCAGAGCAGCGGCCGCGGCGGCAACG
>CBJNFW010000105.1:0-25515 GCA_966435935.1 uncultured Nocardia sp. | reverse complement strand
TGATCCGGGCGGTGGCGGCGCACTCGATGATCGAGTTGACCAGGGCACGGGAGGTCCGGGTCTGCATCGGGTCGGAATCGATGGACAGTGGTGCGAGGGTGAGAGACATCGAATCACCTGGTCTTCGAGACAATCGACGAGGCGGGCGTGGGCGGCGCCGATGATGAACGGGACGTTCCGGGCGGGGATGAGTCTTGCCGGGCGCGGCCGTGGGCAGAGTCGCAGGCATAAATATCATCCGCGAATCGGTGAGGGCTCGTCGCGCGTCCAGGGAAACCATGGGCTGCCCGTTTCCGAGAAATGACACGTAATATTTCGGTGCGGTTCGCCTGTGGGAGATCAGTGGCGAGGCGCGAGACCTGTCCGCACGCTTCGAACAATGCGTAGGCAAAGGTCCATGAACGAACGCGACGTCCTTTTCGGTCGATATGCTGCGTCTACTCACCGTAGCCTCCGTCGCTCGTCGTCGAGTCGTGAACGGTGAGCGGGGGAGAATATCGCGAACTGTGAAATACAACCACCAGCTAGCCGATCAGCTAGGGAGAGGCTAGCCGAACGGCAAGCCTGCGGCAAGGCTTACTCCGGCAGTATTTCTGCGCCGGCGGCGCAGACAGGCCTGGTGAGGTGCGATCGCCTCGCGCGACGAGCCGAAATCTGCTGGCGACGAGGTCAGCTGGGCAGTCGGAAGAGCCGTTGCGTCAAGTGCATCAAATGCGATCGCAGAGTGGCGTCGTCGAAACTCGCGACCAGCGGATGCGAGGCCGCACCGCCGATCGCCGCCATCAGCATCGAGGCCGGGACCTGCGTACTTCCGGCCGCATCGCCCGTTTCCAGGACCGCGAACAACCGATCCATGACCCGGTGGAACGGCTCGTAGTCGGCCAGGAACTCCACGATGACCGGATCGGTCTGCAACATCCCGACCAGGCCACGCCGTTCGATGGTCAGATCGATCATCCGGCTCAGCAGCAGCTCGCGTGCGGTCACATCGCACTGTTCGGCCTCCGCCGCGTCGACCGCGGCCTCGAGCCAGGCCAGTTCGGTGGTGGCCACACCGAGCACGATCTCGAACTTCGTGCGGAACTGGAAATAGATCGCCGCCTTGGTCACCCCGACCGCGTCCGCAATCATCTGCAGTGACGTTCCGCTCACTCCGTGCTGACCGAACAACTCCACCGCGGCGGCGATGGTACGGGTCTGCGCCGGACTATACGGACCGGGACCGGCCGGATTGGTCAGCGTGGTGTCGACGGAACTCACACGATGAGAATAGGTGATGTTTCATCGAGCCGGTAGCCGAGTCGTGGCGACGACGCAGCTGTGGCCGGAATGAGGTTTTCCGCGCCCGCCCCTGTTGGTTTCCCGGATATTCGTTCCATGGATTGAGCCTTCCCCACCAGGAGGTTAGCGTCGTTCCCGCTGTCCAATGGGGATTCGATTCTTCCGGCAATCCACGGCGGCACAGTTGGTTTGCGCTCGAGCCCTGATGCCCGGCTTTGTGGAATAACGCGGGTCGCTGCGATACGAGGTGATCGGCGCCGACCGCCATTTCTCGTTTTCTTTTTCCTGGAGGTTGGTCGATGTCTGCCCGCAACGGTCGTTCGCTTTCCTGGGTGATGGCGATGGTTGCCCGAAGGCCTTTGCCGAGCCTCGTCCCTCACGCCGCGGGCTCGATCATGTGAGCCGTGCCGGCCGTCCGAAGCCATTGCGCCCGCAGCGCTGGCCGAAACCTGGCTCGAATCCTCCTAGGCGGCAGAGCATCTCGCGGGCGCAGACAACCTTTGCCCGGCCGGGTCGCGGACCGGGGACATCGACAGGAGTACCGCGATGACCAAGGTCGCGCTGAGTATTGTGCAGCATGCGAATCAGCTGGTGATTACCGACGGCTACACGCATCGGGATGGCATCTCCCGATGCGTTCAGGGCTACCTCGAGGTGCTGGAAATGCATCGCGCGTACGGGATCCCGATGTCGTTGCATCTATCGGGGACTCTGCTCGAGGCGATGTTGTGGCATCGGCCCGGACACGTCGACGAAATGCGGGAGCTGGTGGGCGGGGCGGGCATGGGGCTGCTGGGCGGCACCTACTCCGAGCCGATCATGCCGACGCTCACCCCGCCGATGAACCGCCTGCAACTGGCCACCATGCGCGATCTGCTGGCCGAGCACTTCCCACAGGATGCGGAGCGAGTTGAAACCGCCTGGCTGCCCGAACGGGTGTGGGACCCGCAACTGCACGGTGTGTTCACCGACCCGAGCTTGCCCGGTGGCCCCTACCGGCGGGTGCTGGTGGATGATCGTCTCCTGGCGGCCGGTCGGCCGTCTCGCCCGCACGGGCCGTTCCAGTGGGCCGATCGTCGTCGGCCGCCCTCGTACCACCCGGGCCTGGTGGATACGGATTCGCTGCGGCCGCGCGTCTCGATCGTCGGCGGGCAGCGGCTGACGATGGTGCCGATCTGCTCCTATCTGCGGTACCTGTTCCCGCCCAGGACCGCTCCGCAATGGAACTTCCTGGAGCGGATGCTGGCCGACCTGTCCGCGCGCGCCGAGGCCGGAGAGCAGATTCTGCTCGTCTACGCCGACGACATGGAACGCTCAGCGGGAGTGGGAGGTTGGGAACCGGCGATCAAAGAATTCGAACATCTGCTGCAGTGGCTGGCAACCAGCGAATCCGTGGAGGTGGTCGAGTTGGACAGCTGGCTGGACCGGCACCGTTTCCCCGAACGCGGCGCGGTTCCCGCCGGGTCCTACTACGAACTGGAACTCGAGTGGGGCGCGAGCGCCGACTTCACCGGCTGGTCGCAGGACCCGCAATGGAGCCCCTATGCCGAACTGCTGGGGTCGGTGCAGACGATGATCGCCACGGCCGAAGACCAGCTGTCGTGGCATCGCGGCGCGGGCGAGTTGCTCACCCTGGCCTGGCGTGTGCTGATGATCGGCCAGCACGAAACCGCATGGCGCGACCCGGTATTCGGATGCCTGGACGGGTCGCAGCGGCACCTGGCGCCGTGGGTGCGTGCCACCGCCGCGCACGCCGCACTGGCACGCCCGTTGGTGAAGGCGGCGTACTGGGCGGCCGATGGTGGCTGCACCGCTCGTGCCGAACAGACCGACATCGATGAAGACGGAGAGACCGAACTCATCCTGGCCGACCGCCGGATGTGGTGTGTGATCTCCCCACAGCGGGGGGCCCGGCTCACTCTCATGTGCCATCGAGACAACACCGGGTGCGCAGTGATCGTGGGCAACCCCGCTGACGATTGGAACTACCAGGAGGAACTGCACCGATTCATGGACCAGCCCGCGGCGCACCCCGGCGCACTCTCCCACCGGGACGACCCGCACGAGCAATGGTCGGTGCTGCGGACGCACACCCGCCACGGCGTCGCGGTAGACCTGTACCGCAAGGGGGACACCGCATGGGGCCGCCGCTACGCCCTAGTGGACGGGATCCCAGGATTGGTCGTGTGCCTGCGGGATGTCGAACCCGGCAGCGTCCTGGACAATTTCCTCACCCCCGACTATCTGCACGCGCTCACTCACGGCGACCGCGGCCAGCCGCTGACCGGACGACAGCTCGCCGGCCGGCGGCACGGCCAGCGGTGGAGCTGGCTGGGCTTCGACCCCGCTCAGGCGACTGCGACTCCGGACGATTCGGCCGCCGGGCACGGACATCTCCTCGGCGTCCGCACCGCCGGAACGTCCGCCGAGCTGATCATCGGGGCCGGAGTGGTGAGCGATCAGCAGATCGATACCTGGCTCACCCGAGCGCGCACCATCCTGGGAATCTGCCCGCCCGACCCGGCATCGGGCTCGGCTGCCGCCGAGCCGGGCGCGCTGGCAGGCGACCCGCGGTGAGCGGTCAACACGCCAAGCGGGCCGCGATCGGGCCGCTGCGGCTGCTGCTCCACGGCCCCCAGCGGCCTCGGATACCACCCGGAACACGTTTGCGGGCACAGGAATTCGAACATCACGACCAGCACACCGATACGCGTCCCTGCGACAGATACTCCGCGCGCTGCCGGCCATCGTGCGGACGGTGACACGGTTGAGCTGGCAGATTTCGCCAGTGGTCGCGGTCGGGGTGCTGGTGTCGGCGCTGCTGTCCGGTGTTGCCTCCGCGACCGGCCTGTTGGCCGCCAACCACGTACTGACCGCGTTATTCGCCGCGGGCCCCACACCGCATCGAGTGCTCGGCGCACTGGGACAGATCGCCGTGCTGGCACTCGTCGTCGCCGCGCGGGCAGGGCTGGTATCGGTGGTCACCGCAGGTGGGGCACGGTTGGGGCCCGGGGTGCGCCGCATCGCCGAGTCCCGGCTGATCGCGGCCGCAGCATATGTCGATCTCAGCGCGCTGGACGACCCGGACTACCACGATGAGCTGCGCCGCGCCTTCGACCGTAGCCTGCCGATGCTGGAACAGGCTGTGACACAGTGTGTTTCGATGCTGACTGCGGTCATCACTCTGGGCGCTGCCACCGTGACAGTCGGACTGCTGCATCCGGTGCTTCCCGTCGCGGTGCTGTTATCGGCCTTTCCCGCGGCATGGTGCGCGGTGCGGTCCTCGCAACTGCGTCACCGCAGTCTGCACGAGATCGTCTCCTACGACCGGCGGGTGCGGATCCTCACCGACCTGCTGACCGACCGCGATGCCGCCGCGGAACTACGAGCCTTCGGCGCTCAGCCCGATCTGATCACCGAGCACGACAGCATCTGCGGAATCCGCGAATCGGTCGACAGCTATGTCGGCCTCGCGCAGGAGTACCACGCCGCGGTCGGCCGCACCGCGACCGGTCTCACTACGGTGGGCGTCTACGCCGTGCTGGGGGCCTTGTTGTACACCGGCGCAATACCTTTGGCCGTCGCGGCGACCGCACTGGTAGCGCTGCAGTCCGCGCACACCGCGGTGACCCAGCTGGCGCAGAGCACCACCCGGCTCCACGAACAGGGCCTGTTCGTCTTGGACTACCACCGTGTGCTGGCCACCTGCAACGACCGCACCCGACCCCAAACAGGTACGCAAGCGCCGCCGGCACCGCGAGTCATCGAACTCGACCGGGTCAGCTTCCGCTACCCGGGCTCACCCCTGCCCGCCGTACACGAGGTGACCGCGAGCATCAGCACGGGCCAGGTGATCGCGCTGGTGGGGGAAAACGGGTCGGGCAAAACCACACTGGCCAAACTCCTGGCTGGCCTCTACCTACCCGATGATGGTGAGATCCGCTGGGATGGAACAACTCTCACCGACTTCACTCCCGCATCGGTAGCCGCGCGCACCGCAGTGATCATGCAAACTCCCACCCGATGGCCCCTCACCGCCCGAGCCGCCGCCACCCTGGGGACCGATCCCGCAGCCGTGGACGAGCAACTACTCGCCCACGCCGCCCGCGCCACCGGTGCGGACCAGGTCATCGATCGTCTACCGGACGGTTGGGACACGTTGCTGAGCAACCAGTTCACCACCGGCCGCGACCTATCGGGCGGCCAGTGGCAACGCCTCGCCGCCGCCCGCGCCCTGTACCGTGACGCGGCGATCCTGATCGCGGACGAACCGACCGCCAGCCTGGACGCCCGAGCCGAAGCCCAACTGCACCACACCCTGCACCGACTCGCCCACGGCCGCACCGTCATCCTGATCACTCACCGCCTCACCACCGTCCGCATGGCCGACACAATCCTGGTCATGCACCAGGGAGAACTGATCGAAACCGGAACCCACGACGAACTCGTATCCACCGGCGGCCGGTACGCACAGATGTACCGCATCCAAGCAGGCCTGTACGCGCAGACCGGGTAGACGGTTGTCGATGAGGCATTCGGGTCAAGCCCTGCGTGCCTGCGCAAGCAGGTCGAGTAGTACGGCATCGACCGCGTTGTGGCACTCGTGTTGAATCCAGTGCCCGCGTCTTTGGTGATCGCGAACGCAGTGCTGCCGCGCCGAACGGTCTGTCGAACGCTGGTCTTTGACCACCGCGTTCAGTCGGCCTTCGCACGCCAAATCGTGTCGGCCGGCCCCGTGGCCGTGGACAGAGCCCGATTTCGGCGACCGGCACTCACTGCCAGCTCGCTCGGACGGTCAGGCCTGCGCCCTGCACGCTGCCCTGATCCGTCGCCGCAGTTCCTGACCGGATGTGCGCAATCCGCAAACACTCGCCGCTGGGCCCGGATGCGCCGACCGCGCGTTGTGGATACACCCAGAATCCGATCCGAGTGTCCGCGCCCGGATTGGGTATTGGCCCGAGATTACTTCCTGGCCCTTACAACTGAATCTGTGCTGTTCTAGCGTTTCGCAGGGCTGGGTAATGACATTCTTGAAATGGGAAATCACACATGCGAACCAGATGGGTGCTACTCGGGATCACGGCGGCGTTGATGCTGGCCTCGGCGAATAGCGTGGCCGCATCGGCCCATCCGGCCGATGACGCCGCGGTGGCCTCGAAGGGATGCGGTCGATCAGCCGCCCCACCGGGGGTAGCGATCGAGCAGTTCGCAGCAGATGGCAAGTCGGGCAGTTACATCCGTGATCTCCCGGCACGTGAGGGCGGACAGCCGATGCCGGTGGTGCTGGATCTGCACGGATATCTGGAGCCGGCGATCATTGAACACATCGAAAGCCAGCTGGGCCGATTCGGTGCCGACCATGGATTTGTCACGATCACCCCGGAGCTGGATCAGCCCGGTGTGCCTCGGTGGGACTACAGCGCCAACAGCGCGGATATTTCCTACCTCTCCGATCTGCTGTCACACGTGGAGTCGAATCTGTGCGTGGATGAGCGCCGCGTCTACGTCACTGGGCTGTCGATGGGTGCGTTCACCACATCGGCAGCGGCGTGCCGACTGGCCGACCGCGTCGCGGCGGTGGCTCCGGTAGCCGGACTCCAGGACTACTCGTGGTGCCATCCGTCTCGGCCGGTGCCAGTGGTGGCGTTTCACGGCACTGCTGATCCCGTTCTCGCCTACACCGGCGGGCTGGGCTCGATGGGGCGTCTGTTGCCGGCGCCCGGCGGCATGCTCGGAGTCGAAACCCGCAGTGTGCCAGTGCAAACCGATGCGTGGGCCAGACACAACGGCTGCGGGACCGACCGCGTCGACCGGCCGATCGGGAACGACGTCACACTGGTGGGCTATCGGTGCCCGGCAGGCGCGGAGGTCGAGTTGTACGCGATCAGGGGCGGCGGGCATACATGGCCCGGCAGTACGGCGACGTTGTTCCCATCCGCGTTCGTCGGAGCGACTACCAGATCGATCAGCGCCAATCAGATCATGTGGGACTTTTTTTGCGCACACCCGCTGCCCCGCTAGACATGGGCGCAACAACGACGGCCGTGGGAGATCTCCGCATGCAGCTTCACCCACCCTGGCACGCCCCGAGCGTGGTGATCGAGCGGGCAGCGTGCTCACTCGCGTCTTGCGAATTCGATAGGGCCGAGCGTTCAGAGGGCGATGGTGCCTCTCGCAGCGCTGCGGGCGACCATCGCGCACCGTAGCTGCCATTGGCCCTCCGGCGTCAGAGGATCCAGGCCGGTCAGGGCGGCGACTCGTTTGAGGCGGTACTCGACGGTGTTGGTGTGGATGTGCAGACGGCGGGCCACCGCGCGCCGGCTTGAGGTGCCCCGCAAGTGCAACTGAAGTGTGGCGGTCAGATGGGGGGACTGGTCGAGCGGATCGAGCAATGCGGCGAGCTGGTCGCGGGCAGGCCCTGGACGGGCCAGCTGATACTCGGCGGCGAGATCGCTGAACCGGCACAAGGTGCCGTATCGGCCGAAAAGCAGTGCGAGGTCCAGGAGTTCGTGTGCGCAGCGTGCCGCGGCGGGCAAGCCGGGCGGAGATGCGGAGGCAGTCGCCGCGCTAAGGCGGGCTCGAACTGTTCTGGCCAGAGCGTCCAACAGGTGCTCCAGCGTGGCGTCCTGGTCGGACACCGGGGCCAGCACGGTACCGCCCTCATCGGACAGTCTTGTCAGAACGCCAGGGCCGAAGCGGTGTGCCAGTTCGGCATCGATCTCCTCTGCGGTGTACGCCAGCGAAGCGGGGTAACCACCGGTGAGGGGAAAGGCCACGGCGATCACGGAGTACGTGTCGCCGATCCGCAGACCGCATTCACGGGCCAGGGCCGTGGTGTCCTCACCGTTCAGCAGCGCGGACATCAGTCGTTGCCGCGCCGACAGTCGCCCGCGCAACTCGCCCAGATAGGCCGCCGACACCGCGGCCAGGACGGTGGTCACCGTATCCATCAGCGCGGCGAGACCGGCACCTGTCGCAGCTCCCGTGACCTCGGCCTGCATCGCGTGCTTGATGTGCTCCCACACCTGCGTGTGGATCCGCTCGAGGGGGATTCCGGCTTGCGCCCAGCCTGTCGCGATCGTCTCGAGGCGGTGAGTTCTGGCGTGCGGGAAGCCGCCGTCGAGTATCGCGTTCGCGAGGTCTCGGCATGTGTAGGCGACTACCTGATCGGATCCGACGGTGGATAGCGACGTTGACGCAGTCATGGGCAGCAAGCACCTGAGGTCGATGTGGTCGGTCGTCGGCCACGATGCGGACGTTACCTCCCGGCTCGAGTGCCCCATGGTTGGCATCTCGGAGACCCGAGCCGACAACAACCCCTTTCGAGTACGTGATTACGCGATAACGAGAATGTAATACTCTGTTTGACACTTGTCAATTCTCATACAAGTGTCTATTTTGGATTCATGCCGTCAGCTTCGTCTCAGGCCACACTCGTCGGTGACCGCCGCGTCCTGCGCACTCGCACAGCATTGTTCGCGGCCGCAGTGCGGTTGGTCTCGGCGCGCGGCAGCACCTCCATTCCGGTTACCGAGCTGGCCGACGCAGCGGGAGTGAGTCGTCAGGTGGTGTATCTACAGTTCGGCGACCGCGAATCACTGCTGGTGGCGGCCGCGATGGATCTGTGGGAACGCGAGTTGTATCCGCTGTTCCCCGATCTGCGGCAGGACACGATGCGCACGCGGATGCTCTCGGCTGCCGACCACCTGGCCGAATACCACCGCTTCTATCGCGCACTGATCACCGGATCCTGCGCGTTCGCGCTGCGGGCGGCGGCCACGCAGTCCTTCAGGTCACTGCACAGCAAGGCCGCTATCCCAGTCTTCGACGACATACCCGCGCAGCACTTGGCTGTCGCGGGCACCTTTCTCGTCGGCGGGGTGATGGCCGTCATCGATGACTGGTTGCTCACCGCGTCCGAGGAGAAGCCCGACCCCCTCGTATTGACCGACCACCTCCTGTCGACGGCGAACAGCTTCACGAGCCTGGACCTGCGGTAGCAGGTGACCCTGCGGGGTAGCAATGACGTTGCGGCCCAATCGATTGCCCCAATCGATTGCACAGACAGGTACCTGGTCGCCGAACGTGGTATTCGCCAGTTCCTGGGCATCGGCACCGGCATCCCCACCCAGCCCAATCTGCACGAAGTGGTGCAAGCGGTCACGCCCGATGCACGCATTGTCTATGTTGAGAACGGCCCGATCGTGCTCGCCCCAGGGCATTGACGACCAGCACCGCCGAGGGCCTGCGCGAGGTGTTCGAGCAGTGGGCTGAGCCTGCCTGCAAGGTCGGCCGGGTTTTCCGAAACCAAGAGCAAGGTCAGCAGCCGGACGTCGGTCGATTCGCTCGCGTGTGGAATCCTCCAGGACCAGCGACAACACCGAGCAGCGCTCGCGCAGACCTGCCTGCCATAGCTGGCGTTCGAAGGCCACCTCGTCCGCTCCGACCAGGGAGGAGAGCACCCGGCTGGCACCGCTGGCACTGGCGGCTGCAGGGGCACAGCGTGACACTGCTATGAGAAGCGGAAGAGTCTGGAGAGCCCCAGAGTGTGAGGCGGCCGAGGGGGAATGACGCGATCGGGGTTTCGATGTGGAGTCGGCAGTTTCGGGCTGCGTGTCAGAGGTGTTGCGGGATGCGCGCTGAGCGGGGACAACGGTCGACCCGTGACAGTGTTCCCAATCAGCCTGGCAGAAATGTCACTGTGACGTTTTGATCGGCGGGCGCCCCCGTGGCCTTCCGAATGTGGTCGCGTCACATATCGGTGTTGTCCGACGCCCATACGTAATGCCATTTCAGGCGGTCGATCTCGTCGGCGTCCCATCCTGATCTTCGTTGTTCGCGGTGCGAGCCTTCTTGAAGTACAACCGATGCGCGACAGCATCTCTCGCCGATTTGGCACCCAAGATATGCCGGGCCAAAGTCGGGTCGAGACTGCCGCCGTCGCCAGTCGGCTCGATCGCCACCCATTCCGTAGGCTGGCCCCGCATCCACGAGGTCGACAAAGTGAGCGTCCACCGAGATGTCAGGTTCGATGTGAGAATCCCCACGTCGATCATCTGGAAGTCGAGCTCATGCCGTCCCGTCTTCTCGAATCGTTTCCGGTCAGCGGTGCTGGCTGGCCACGGCGCGGCCCCGCCGCCTATGTCGGCCGCATGATCGAGCGGATGCCAATCGTCGGCGTCCCTGCGGCCTGCGCCGATCAGATCGTTGATGAAGCGCTCCCAGGTTGCACAGGCCGTCACTACCACGGGTCCGTTGAGATAGTAGTGGGACCTGGATCCGCCGTGGAGGGCAAGCATGTACAGACACTCCCTGAGCCCCCTCCGAGCATCGGCGGCAACGTCGTAGAGACGCGATTCATCAAGCAGCACAATCGATCACAGTAGCCGAGCTCGTCATTCAATCGGCAGCATCGAGTAGGTTGCTATCGCTTCAGCATTGCATCAGCGACCAATTCGCCGAGACCAGTGGCGTGAAGCACATTGCGCGGAAACGAGATTCACCCGAGAAGCGCATGAGGTCTGGGCTCGACGCTTGTGCTGCGGAGCCGACCTAGGCGGAGTCGGGTTCGACGAAGTTCTCGCGGGTGAAGGTGACGGGCGTGGCCTTGCCGAGCTTGCTGGCGGATCCTTGTGGGAGCGCCCGTACTGGAACGAGGTAGGTCCGGACACCGGAGAGGTCGATGTAGCGCGGAAGCACACCCTCGGGTCCGTCCGAGGGAAGCTGCAGCGGCCGGCCGGTCAGGTTGATGATCACGAGGTACGCGCTCGACTTCAGATGGTCCTGCGCGTAGTGCACGACCTGGTTGACGCCGGCACTGACGCCACGCTTGTCGCCAGTGAAGAGTTTGACCTCGCACAAAAGCGGCTCGTCGTTCGCCAAGTCGGTGAGCACGTCCGACAGACCGGATGCCGAGCTGGCTTGCGAGAAGGGCATGTTGATGCCTTCGGAGAACAGGAACCTGCGCAGGTCTCGGTCGTACACCATTTCTCCGGTCGACCTGTTCGCCTCGCATTCCGCGAACAGTCTCTCGCGTTCGAACCATTCGACCCGGCGGACGTACCGTTCCAGCACGTAGAGCACGTTGCTGTCTTGACCGACTCGCTCACTGAGGTAGTCCATCAACGGCGCCAGGACACGCTCGGTCAAGAGCCGGAAGTTCTCCTCGATGCTCGCGCAGGAAACGATGATCGAGGCATACCGGGCCTGGCCACGCATCGCCGCCCCAGAAGCATGGAGTTACCGGGTGGCGTATCGCAAACTGCAGCGCCACATCGCCGCCAGGCGTGAAGCCCCTAGTGCCGTGCTCGCGGAACCGCATTCGCCCCTGAGCCCGGACACCGCTGTTGCGAGCGTGGACACCGCGCAGCGTGGGCTGGCGTCGCTGCCGCCCCGGCAACGGGAGGTGATGGCCTGGACCATGGTCGGGTTCACCCCGACCGAGATCGCCGAGGAGCTGAAGATCAGCCGGGAGGCCGTCCGTGCCAGTCTGATGAAGGCCCGGAAGACCTTGCGCGCCTTCATCGAGCAGGACAGGAGCAGCTGATGAGCCACCACACCGAGGACGACGCGGTAACTCGCTGGCTTGCCGACCAGGACCGTGAGCTCGTCGCCGACCTGACGCACAGCCTCGACCTCGACGCCGGCCTGATGGAAGTCCTGCACCGTGCTGGGGACGCCGACGTCGGTCACCGGAGCAGCGATCGCCCCGCGAGCACCGGCCCTCACACAGATGAGAGTGAATAGCTCTGCTGGTCAACAGGATCCAACCCTCTGTGGCAGAAAGCATCACCCGACGCGGCCCAGGTGATGGCCTGCGGGGCACTTAGTGGTCCGGCGCACGAAGTCGGTCGCCAGCAGACGTTTGCCATGTGTCGTCAGGCGTGTCGGGGCAAGTACAGGCTGTATGTGTTGCAACCGTTCAGGATTCGCAACAGCGGGCGTGGCACCCAGGTGAGGGCTCTGGACGGCGGTGTTCCTGTTGCGGGAGCATCGTTGGTCGCGCCGCAGGCGCGAACGGCTTTCGGCCACAACAACCGATCCGGGGTGTACTCGCCTGCGGCACGTGCACGAAGGCCCCGACATGACCATCGGCGCGTGATCGATCACGGCCACAGGACAGAACGCCTGCTGACCCCGGTTCCGGCCGTGTGCACTGATCTATCACAGGCCGAGGGCGAACCTGTTGGCGAGGCGGTGGTCCGACTAGGCCTGGTGTGTCCAGCGCCGGATCAGGGACTTCCGATGGATGCGGCGTGCGCACTTTCCGTAGGCCACGTCTTCAGTGCTCAGAGTGCGACGGCCACAGCCGTCGAGCGCCCTGCGAATCGCCACCGTCCGCTGTAAAGGGGCAGCGGTTCGATGGGGTCGGCCTGCGGCCGATTAGCCTGTTGATCGCAGATGGCGTGTGAGACAGCCGCTGTGCATGCGATCGACACCGGCCGACTTCCTGATACCGGTCTCGCGGGTTCCCGGTGAAGGAGACAATCAGTGATGTATCGCACAGAGCCTTGCTGAGCCGCCAGCGCGCGCGGTATGTTCACGGGCGTGAACAGTTGAAGTTCCAATCGAAACTGTTCACCTGATCGATCGGCGAGCTGGGGGCTCAACGAGGAGCAGCCGATCCGCACTCCCCATTGCTCCGCCGATTTATTCGAGCCGGGGGTATTGCTTGTGTCATCCCTATTGTCCGAACAACTTGCGGCGCATGGCTCCGAACAGGCGCTCATGATTTCCGGTACCGCCACGAGCTACGATGAATTAACCGCAGAAGTTTCACGGTGGAATAACCGCTTGGAATCCAGTGTAGTTTCACCGGGTTCGGTGGTGGCGTTGCGCGCGAACTACTCCCGAGATGCCTGCGCAGCGCTCGTCGCACTGGCCGACAGAAAGTGCATTGTCGTGCCCCTGGCCGTGTTACCCGAGCGTAAAGAGAAGGACTATCTCGACATCTCCCGGCCAGAATTTATTGCGGATATCGGCGGCGACGGCGTATCTCATATTTCGGAAACGGGTGCTCGTGGCGACCATAGTCTCTACCGTGAACTGCGATCGCGAAAGGAAGCTGGCCTGGTACTGTTCAGTTCCGGCACTACGGGTCGGAGCAAGGCGTCCGTTCTTAGTCTGGACAAGCTGTTGGCAAAGTATTCTCCAACCAGGCGGCCGCGGCGCACTCTGGCGTTCATGAATCTCGATCATATCGGTGGGGTCAATACCCTGTTTCATACGATCGTGCAGGGCGGAGCAGTCATCACGATCGATGAACGCACACCGGATGCGGTCTTCAAGGAGATCGAGGCATCGTCGGTCGACACGCTGCCGACGACACCGACATTCCTCACCATGGCGGTGGTGAGCGGCGCAATCGAACGTTACGACACCTCGAGCCTGCGCCTGGTCACCTACGGAACGGAAGTGATGCCCGCGCAGACCCTGACGCGTGCCCGGTCATCGCTGCCGAATGTTCGATTCAAACAAACATACGGTTTGTCCGAGCTCGGCATCATTCCCACGAGGTCCAAATCCGATGATTCACTCTGGGTGGAGCTCGGTACTGAGGGATTCGAGTACAAGATCGTCGACGATGTCCTGTGGGTACGAGCGGAAACTGCGATGCTCGGATATTTGAATGCTCCGGACCCGTTCGATATGGAAGGGTACTTCAACACCCAGGACAAAGTCGCGGTGGACGGGCCTTATGTGCAAATTCTCGGACGGACCACCGACATCATCAATGTCGGGGGCGAGAAGGTTTACCCATCCGAGGTCGAAAGTGTTCTGCTCGAACAGGCGAACATCCGGGAAGCCGCTGTTTCTGGCAAGGCCAGCCCAGTGACGGGGCAGGTCGTCACCGCTACCGTGCAGTTGATCGAGATGGAAGAGCACGCGGGCGTCGAGCGACGGCTGATCGCGGGATGTGCCGCGCAGTTGGAGCCGCACAAGGTGCCCGCGCAGATCATCGTGACCGAGGCACAGCAGCACACCACGCGATTCAAGAAGATCCGGGGGGCTCGGTGAACAGGCACCTCACTCGCGGTACGGCGGTGGTGAGCGGCGGCAGCCGGGGCCTGGGCCTTGCGATCATCGAGTACCTGGCCGCAGCGGGCTGGCGAGTGATCACCTTCAGCCGGCACCGCTCCACTGGGCTCGACACGATCTCGAGTCGGTACGAGGGCGGCGTCGTCTGGCGGTGCGTGGACGCCGCGGATCGCGCTGCGGTGGACGAATTCTGCAAGTATATCAAAAAGATTCCGGACGTGGGACTTCTGGTCAACAATGTCGGCTATGTCCATGATGGATTGTTCGTCGGATTGTCATCTCACGAAGCCGATTTGATGAATACGATCAATTACCTCACGCCCCTGGCGCTGACCCGCACATGTTCGCGGGGCATGACCGAGGCCGGAGGCGGTAAGATCATCAATATTTCGTCCGTGAACACTATCCGCGGATTCCGAGGTGTCTCGGTGTATACGGCGGCCAAAGCTGCTCTCGATGCACTCGTGCGGCCGCTGGCGCGAGAATTAGGACCCTTCGGAATATCAGTCAACTCTCTCGTGTGCGGATACTTCGACAGTGAGCTCACCGGGTTCGTCACTGAACAGAACCGTCAACGTATCGAATCCCGCACGCCACTCGGCCGGCTCGGCACCGTCGAGGACATGCTCAATGCCGTTAAGTTTCTGACCGCGCCCGAGACACATTTCATAACCGGGCAAACCATCGTCGTCGACGGAGGAATATCATGCTGAATCGCGACAGCGCAATTCGCCGAATCTGCACCATCATCGAACCGATGATCGATGATGATGTCGAGCTGGATAGGCCATCGGAGCAAACCTTCCAAGACATCGGCTTCAACTCACTCGCATTGGCGCGCTTGCTGATCAAGCTGGAGCGTGAATTCGGCTTCGATCCCTTCCACGAAGGCGCGGCCACCTTGGCCGATGTGAAGACACTCGGCGACCTCGCCGACATCTACTCGGCATTCTCTTCCCAACCTGTCAGAGCATGAGGACGAACCTTCGATACCACCGAGAAGGAGCACCGAGGTGGCCGATATCCTGACCCTCCCGGACGCGGCAGACTACCTGGGGCACAGCGACAGAAGATTTTTCTCCAACGGATACAAGCGATCGTCCTACCGCCTCGGAGAACTCTCGCAGCTGCGGCGCGACGGTGACCGGTGGACCGGCGCAGCCGCCGTGGACGTGGATTGCCCCGCAGATTGGTCACTCAAAGGGGCCTCCGCTCAGCGTCCTCACCTCAGCACGGTTGATGTGCTGGTGCTTGCCCATCGGCTGGCGAGCGCGGCGGTCGCTTCGGTCTTTCGACTGACCGAGCCGGAACTGACAGATATCGCTGTGGAGAACATCGTGATCCGTGCCGGCCGCACACCGCAGGAGGACCTCACGAACGTGCCGATCGCGCTGTCGGTCAAGAAGGTCCAAACCCACCCGGCGCGAGTCAAGGTGCAATGCGTGATCGGCACTCTCAAGGCAACACTCGTACTCGACCGGGTTCCCACCGGCCGGGAGACGACCGACGATGCGCGCCCCATGGTCGTGAACATGCCGCCCGCACGGTACTATGCCGACGGGTTCCGTTCGGTCTCACACAGCATCGAAAATGTCACCGTCGACATGGGGACGCTCAACGCCGACGCGCGTATCCGCCTGACGGGTCTGGGAACTGTGGATTTCGAGGCAGGACTCGGAGCGCGGCACCGCACCGCGGTCCCCGTGGTGGAGGCGTTCGTCGTCGTTCTGCAGCTGACCCAAATACTGATCTACGAACTGGACGCATTGCGTCGTGAGGACACCGACACGCTGTGGATGATGAAAACCACGCTGTCGGCTACGGCCTCTCGCGGTGCGGACTCATCCGGCTCTGCCGCCGCCTGGGCTTCGATCGCCTCGCATGAGCTTCTGCACATCGAGGGGACCCCATGGCGCGTTTTCGATATTGACGGCGGTCTCGGCGATGTGCGAATGGGCGCGGAATTCAGCCACCGCCTGCCTACTTGCACGGAACAACAACGAGAGGAATAGACATGCGAATCGGAGTATCGGGAACGTACTCGTCGGGTAAGACCACAACCGCATTGACGCTGTCTCACCTGACCGGAATACCGCGAACCGACGCAGCAACGATGCGGGAGCTGCTTCCTCACGCAGCACCGGGGAAAACCCTGGCGCAGTGCACCTCTGCCGAATACGTACAACTGGTGGTCCGCCGACACGTCGAGCGGGCAGTACACGAAGCGCTGCTCGGCGAGGATTTCGTATCGGACGGGTGCTCGCTGCAGGAATGGAGTTACGGCACGGCACGGGTCGCATTCGGTATGAATCCGACCGAGGACGACCGGCAGATACGGCAAGACGGCGAATCCGCAGAGGAGCGGCGCTACTTCGGGGAAGTCTTCCAGCAGCTCGGAATCGCCTTCCGCCAGCACGTCGCCGCATCGTTCGACGCATTCATCTATTTGCGCCACGAACTCGGCATATCCGATGACGGTCACCGGCCGATGAACGAGGCCTTTCGTACCCGCGCCGACGATATGCTCCGGGAGAATCTGGCGCTGGTCGGTATTCCGGTCCACGAGGTTTCCGGATCGGTGCGGGACAGAGTCCGAACCATCGTTGACATGCTCGGCTTGGAGCCGGTCACCGACCTGGACTCCGCCATCGCGCGCGCCGACGCCGACTATGCCGAGCTCGATCTGCGTCTCGAACTCGAACGGCAGAAAGCGACCTCGGCAGCAGGATGACGGTGGCGCCCAGCGTGCCGCGTACCGCGGCATTCTTCGACGTAGACGACACATTGGTGACTATCCGGTCGATGTTCGACTTCGCGGAGTTCGCATTGAACGCGACATTCGGCACAGCGGACCGAGTCCAGGGTGTCCACCGAGACATGGCTCTCGCGCGCCGGGCCGGAGCATCCCGCGCTGAGACGAACCGGATGTTCTATTCCATATTCGCCGGCCTGGAGGCCGACCATTTGGCTCTGTTGGGAAAACGGTGGTGGGCACGGTTCGACGAGCGGGTGTTTCTCGCTCCTGTCCTGGCTCGCTTGCATCGGCATCGGGCCGGTGGTCACTCCGTGGTGCTGGTATCGGGGTCGTTCGCGCCGTGCCTGGCCCCGATAGCCGCCGCGGTCGGGGCCGAAGAGGTGTTGTGCTCACGTCCTGAAGTCGTACACGGCACATACAACGGCAAGCTGCGCACACCGATGATCGCCGAGGAAAAGCGACGCGCGGTGCAGGCAATGGCATCCAGGAACGGCGTCTCACTGCCCTCGTCATGGGCCTATGGGGACCACCCGAGCGATGTACCCATGTTGGAGAGTGTCGGGCATCCGGTAGTGGTCGGTGGCGACACCCACCTGCTGCGGATCGCTCACCAGCGGAACTGGGCGATCTTGGCGACGGCAGGCAATCCGAAACGCGAACCACACTGAGAGGTTGGCTCGACCATGGAGAGCACGAATTCGACCGATGCCCGCAAGGCGCTTGTGCGACGTCTCTTCGAGGACGTCATCACGCTGGGACTGTTCGATGCCGTATACGACATATTCGCCGAGGACTTCAGCTGGCCACAGTTCGATCTTTCCGGCCCGGACGGCGTCCTGGTCTGGGTCAAGGGGTTCCGTGCGGCGTTTCCGGATGTACAGGATCGGGTCGTAGAGCAGATCGCCGAAGGCGACACCGTGGTGACATTCCTGTCGCTGTCCGGAACACATAAGGGCCCCTACCTGGGAGTGCCACCTACAGGAAGGCACGTGGAGTGGAGCGCCGTCGGTATCGATCGCTTCCGCGGCGATCGAGTGATCAGCCGGACCGCGTATTTCGATGTCACCGACCTCATGCACCGGCTCGGTGTGGACTCCATCCCGATCCTGGCCACCGCCAGCCTGCCCGCCCCTGTGAGCGGCCATTCGTGATACGCACCAGGCCGCCCGATGAGCGCTACTCCGAGCGTTCGTGATCGCGCTGGTCCCGATGTGCGCCGGGTCCCACACCGGCCCATCCGCGGTCCACCAACTCGATCGTCAGCAGATGAGCCACGACGTCCGGCCGATCCCATCTGCGTGCCAGCAGGTGAGCAGGCGGGCCGGCGGCCCTGGACGACGACACCCGCAACAGCAGCTGCCACTGCTCACGCCAGCGGCGCGTCTGGCGTATCCACCACAGAGCCCATTCCCCGACCGGGATCCACGCGCTGCCCGCGAAGCACACGACCATGAGGGGGAAGGCGACACTATCAGCGATACGCTGCTCATCGAGTTGGTGCGCCGTCAACCCGATGGCGGTGAGCACCCAATATCCGGTCGAGCACAGGAAACCACTGGCCAACAGCGTGATCGTGGCCGCGACCGTAGGCTGCGGCCAGGGCCGAAGATCGGCTAGGCAGCTCAACCCGGCGCCGAGCATCGCGATCAGATGGACCACCACGATCACCCACCAGAACAAGCTGAAATTGTCGACATCGGACCTATCGATACACCCGACATCGGCGGGATGCGCGATGCCGAGGGCAATCACACCGAGCACCGCCAACGACGTACCGATCCCACCCCCGACGACCAGCGTCCGCACCGGAACCCGCAAGCGGGTCAACGTGACCCCGAGCGTCAGGCCCGAGCAGACAACCCCCCAGATATTCAGCGCAATATTACAGCCCAATTCTTGCCGCAGCCGCGCGTGAGCAGCAAACAGCAGGGTCGGCAGAAAGATGATGATCGTCACCAGCATCGTCAGCTGAAGTACGAACGAGTACCGCGACGACGGTTCCGACCGGCGGATCATCGCCCCTTGCAAGGCGAGTGCCGACACCAGGCACAGCGTGCCAACCACGGCGGCAGCATGGAGAGTCTCTTTCATCGACCGCCGCCTTATGAGGAGAACCGAAAGAAGCCGTATCGCACCCGATTTCTCGAGGTCGCCTGTGAGTACCGACCGAACCGGGAGGCGAGAACGAGCGCAGCGAAGTCCTCGGCCTCACGCTCGTGGGGATCGGACAGATGGTCACGATGGAAAGTCAATGCCGAGGTCAATCCCTCAGTGGTGAAGAGGGAACCGAACATGGCCGCGATCGACTCGGGAACGTGGGCCCCCCGCCCGGACCGGTGCAGGAACAGATGCCCCACCTCGTGCAGAACTGCGTGGTGCACCCAGACCTGCGGGCGGTCGACCCGGTGCAGGATCACATCCAGATCCCCGAAACTGATCGCCATCGCCGAGGGGCCTGCGCCCGTCGCTGCCCACGGCCAGTCCTCGATGCCGCGGACCGCCATCCTTCTGTCACACAATCTCCGACATCGCCGAACGAATTCGTCGAGGTCCCACGGATCGGGGATCCCACCCAGGTTGTGCAGATCGCGATACAGCTGATACGCAGCTGATGTCATCATTCCCCCTTGTCGAATGGTTCGAGCGGTGGCAGCCCTTCGATCTCCCGAGCAGCATCGATCATCTGCGCGATACTCTTCAATGCGGCCGGGCTGAGCCCTTCTGCGCGCAGCGCAATATGACCCACCTCATTCTCACGCATCACCCTGATCAAGTCGAGCTGAGACGCGTTGCGTTCATCGTCGGTTTGATCCAGGAAATACCCTGGCTTGATCCCGAAATAATCGGACAGCGCCAGCACCAGATCGATGCGCGGAGCAGTGACGACGCCGTTGCGCAGCTCCGAAAGATACCCTTTACTCAACGCCATTCCGGTCTTGGCTGTGAAATCCTCGACGAATCGGTTGGCGCTCATCGGCTTATTGTTCTCGGTGGCTAGCGTGCGGAGAAGTCGATTCAGCTTGTCGGCGAATGAGTATCCATTCTCGGCCCCCTCGGTCATGGCTGTGACTCCCATCACTCGGCAGTTGCATCGCTCGCGTCGATGCCCTACTGTTCACGATAGTGAACGTTCACGCTCGTGAACTAGGCGGTGCTGCCACTCACGCTCGTGAACAATACTACGCCCAGGCCATGTGCCCACATTAGGGGGAGTCGATGCGCGAGCTCGATGGACCGGTTGCCGGCGCCTCGGAGGCCGCGGTGCAACCGCTCAGCGCAGACGAATTCAAGAACTTCTTTGCCGCGACCATGAATACGGTGCACGTCGTCACTTTCGGCACCAGCGAGCAGCCCTGTGGTCTCACGGTGTCGTCGGTGACCTCGCTGTCCGCCATCCCGCCATTGGCAGCCTTCAATATCGGACTCTCCTCGTCGCAGTTGGACAACCTGCGCGTATGCGAGGTCGTGGTGATCAATGCGCTCTCGGACCAGCAGGAAGCGATTGCCCGCACCTACGCCGGCGCTCGTGCACGGCGCTTCGCCGGAACCGAACCCATCGGACACGCCGCCCCTTTCGGCGTTCCCTATCTGCGTAACAGTCCCGTACACGCGATCGCCCGCATCGTCGACCGCGTGGAATACGGCGATCACCTGCTCGTCATCACCGAAATCATCGACGCACGCTGGACGCGCACTGCCGACCAGTGGCGACCGCTGCTCTACCACAATCGCACCTACGCGACTGCCGCCCCCAGCACACGAAGGGCCCTGTAGTGGAACCACTTCTCTCACTCGATGACCAGCCACTTCTCACCGCGCTGCGTACCCATGCCGATGCGCTGACCGACGCGGCCGAATCGGTCAATCGAGCAGGCAGGCTCACCGAACCAGTCATGCGTATCCTGGCCGACACCAATACTTTCGACTGCCTGTTCCCCGCCGGGCTGGGCGGGGCGGCTCTGCGTCTGGACCATCAGACGGACCTGATCCGCGAAGTGGCCTATCGAGACGCCTCCATCGGCTGGTGCGTATCCATCCTCATCGATGGCGGATTCTTCGCCGGAACAGTCGATCAGGCTGTCGCCCGTGAGATTTATCCGTCGGCCGGACTTCCGACCGCGACCACCACATTTCCCCTCGGGACCGCCGTCTCGCAGCCCGGGGGACGCTTGCGTATGAACGGTCGATGGATGTTCGCGAGCGGAGTGCAGAACAGCGACTACGTCGTGCTGGGCTTCAAAACCGAAACACCCAGCGGCGAGGCACTTCTGGACACGGACGACGAGCCGCTGATCCGCTGGGCGTGGATGCCGACGAAATCCGTTGTGGTGGAGAGTCAGTGGGATGCACTGGGGTTGAGTGGCACCGGCAGCGTCGAGATCAGCGTCGAAAATCAGGACATCGACGAACGGCACGTGATCGACTACACCCGCGTGCCCCAGGGCGACCTCGCGCTGCCCCCGGGCTCCCGGTACCGGGCGTTCCTGGCGGCCAAAGGAGTAGGGGTGCCCTTGGGCATCGCACGCCGCGCCTACGACGAATACCGAGCACAGATCACCGGCAGCACCCGCATCGGCGCGCGGGAGTCGGTGGCCGTGTCCCGTAGCGAGGCGTTGATCACCGCCGCGGAATCGATCGTGACGAATCTGTACTCCGAGATATCAGACCGGGTGTGGTCCGACGAACGATTGTCGGCTGCCGACGAGGGGCGACTCAATTCGTCCATGCCGATCATCGGCGACCTGTGCTATCAAGCTGTCGACATCATCATGGACGCGGTCGGAGCCCGCTCGGTCCTACACCACTACATATTCGAACGATTGTTCCGCGATATCAGCACCATCCGGCGCCATCTGGTCTATCAACAGAACTACTACCGGGTCGGCGGAGATCTACTACTGGGTCTCGCGGCGGGAGGAAAGTGGAAATGACGACGAATTTCGACCTGTCGGGACTCCGGATTCTTATCACCGGCGCCAATCGCGGAATCGGCGAGGCGATTGCCGAAGGACTGGCCCGGGCTGGCGCGATCGTAGGAGGGCTCTGCCGTCGACCCGACGCAGCGACCGAGCTCGAGAAGAAGCTCATCCAGATATCAGGCACACCGGATGGCGCCCTCGGCTTGACCGCCGACGTACGGGTGGAATCCGAAGTGCGGACCGCCATCACGGCGTTCACCGACTACGCAGGGGGTATCGACGCCTTGATCAGCAACGCGGCCTGGATGCCGCCGCGCACACCGACCGCCGAGGTCGAGACCCGCATGCTCAGAACCGTCACCGAGACCAACCTTTACGGAAGCTTTTTCGCCGCCAAACACGCGCTCCCCCCGATGATCGAGGGCGGCGGCGGCCGCATCATCTTCCTCTCCAGCGCGCTGGGCAGCACGCCGAACCCTGGCCTGTTCCCGTATGCCGCCAGCAAAGCCGGTGTCAACATCCTGAACGAAGTGATTCACAAGGAATACCACGAACAGGGAATACGGACAGTCGCGATAGCACCCGGACTCACAGACACTCCCGGTATGCGTGAAAGCGTCGGCCCGGACTATATCGAAAAAATTGTCGTCGGGTACGCAGGGGCCAACCTCGGCCAACCGTCCGATATCGTCCCCTATATCGCCTTCTTCTGCGACAAGTCCTCCGCCACAATGTCGGGATCGACCTTCTACGTCAGGCCACCTGCCCATGCATGACGCTCACAACGATTCGGCCCGGACCGGTGTGCACAACACCTCGATTCTGACCCCCGCCGTGCTGGTGTGTTGCTCTGCCTTCTTCCTGATCACCCTCGATGCAACGATCGTCAACTCGGCGCTCTATACGATTCAGACGCACTGGCATTCGTCGGTCGCGTCCATCCAGTGGATCGTCGACGCCTACACGGTCGTGCTGGCCGCGCTGATGCTCTCCACCGGCGTGCTGGCCGACCGGCTCGGCGCCCACCGCCTGCTCGTGGCAGGACTCTGGCTGTTCATGATCACCTCCACGGTGTGCGGCCTGGCGCCGTCCCTCGGGTTGCTGATCGCGTTCCGCGTGTTGCAGGGCATCGGTGCGGCGATCATGCTGCCTGCGTCGCTGGCACTGCTGAACCTCGTTGTGCCCGATCGCGAGGCACACGTGAAAGCGACCTCGCTCTGGGCGGCCGCCGGTGGCGTAGCTGTGGCCGCAGGCCCGGTCCTCGGAGGCGCACTCACCAGCTGGATCAGCTGGCGCACGATCTTCTTGATCAACATCCCGGTCTGCGCAGTGTGCTTGCTCGCATTTCGCACGGCGGCATTCGACCGGCCCCGTACCGCGCGCCGATTCGACCCCTATGGCCAGATTTTGGCGACGACCGCATTGGTCGCCCTCACCGGTGGCGTCATCGAGTTACATCGCATGCCGCTGCTCGGGATCGCGCTTCTCGCCGTGGGGCTTGTGGTCCTGATCGCGTTCCTTTTCGTCGAAAGCCGGATCCCGGACGCCGCAGTCCCGACCTCGCTGTGGCGCAACAAAGTTTTCGATTCGTGTGCCGCCACAGGATTCGCACTGAACTTCGCATACTTCGGCTCGGTCTTCGTCATCGGGCTTCTGGTCCAAGAGATGTTCAGATACTCTCCGGCGCTGACCGGCGCGGTGTTCATCCCGCTCACGATGTTCATCACGGTCTCGAACCTCATGGCAGGACGACTCACAGCCCGATTCGGAGCGTTCGTACCGCTGCTGGCCGGCCAGTTGCTCGAGGCGGCAGGATTCTTCGTCGTGGGCTACGGCATCCACCTACACTCCATGGCGGTCATACTGATCGGTATGTTCCCGATCGGAATCGGTGCCGGCACAGCCTCGCCGCCGATGATGACAACCCTGATGAACTCGATGCCACCATCGGACTCCGGTTTGGCCGCAGGTGCCCTCAACTGCCTACGTCAGATCGGCACAGTCCTCGGGGTCGCGGTCTTCGGCGTCTTGATCGCACACCGTCTGGGCGCGGGCGCGGTCTCGAGCCTGATCATCTCCGGCGCGATTCTGGTTATGACCGCCGTCGGAACAGTCGTTTTCGTGCCCCGGAAAGTCGGCCAGCGCATTGGCATGGTCGCCGGGACACCTCGAGAAACAACACGTTCCGGTGGCAGCAGGAGACAGGCTTGAGGTGAGCAGCGTGGTCGGCAGACCAGCAAGATATACGCACCGGATCGTGTGTCTGCCAACGATCGCTAGTTGGCCGCGAAAATGGTTCTGTCACAACCTATTACAGGCGCCCCCAAGAGGGGCGGAACGCCGACTGAAACATCACAGTGACGTTTCAACTGGCAGGCGCGGGGGGAGTGGTCGTTCGAACATGGTCGCGTTGCCGTCGACTCGCCAGCGCATAGTCCCGCTGTCGTCGGTGGGTGCCGCTTTTCGATAACGAGATACAGATGCTGTGTCTCGCGGCCGGGCTGGGCCGGCGCTGCACCCAGGCCGGTTCGACGATCGGCTTGCCCGACACTGCAGTGTTGCAAGGGGTAGCGCGCCGAGAATGGTTGAGCGCGTCGGCTTGTCGGCCGTGGTCACCGATCCGGCCGGCGGTCTCTTCTGCCCGCTGGAGCGTACGGCTCGGTCCAATCGCAGTGAAGTTGTCAGTCGCGACCTGCAGATTGACAGGTTGGGTGCGACAAGGTGGGGAGAATCTTTCGCATTTTTGTTGTCATTTCCGGAGAGATTCGCAGTCTACTTGTCAGTTCCGGAGGGGCTCTCGCCCCGACGACCGAACGGCGGTTTGTGTGAACCCAAGCGGTAGACGTCACTGTGACGTATTAGTTGCTGAGGTGGCGCGTCGGTAAAGATTGGCCGGGAGTCAGCTGGTGTGCAGTCGCACGGCCAGTCGGGATCCGTACCCGCGTAGATGTGGAAAGCATTTCTTCTGGCTTAAATTGTCATTGCCGCGCATTTGGATATCAAATATTTCCGTACAGTGCGACCGGACAGGTCGCCCCAGGAGTCGTGGAGGAGCGCTCGTGAGTGAGCCGAGCACCATTACTTGACATAATGTAGATTATCGGCGCGATAACGCGGGCGGTCGGAGCAGTCAGTGGTGTTGTTGCGCAACGCATCTGGCGCACCCGGCGCGGTAATCCACCTGAGTCGCTCGTCCGGTCGCGGCTTGCCGTGGGTTCGTTGTTATAGCTGTAGAACGTCGAACATCCTCGGCAGCAGGATTTTTCGTTGAGTTGATCTTGAATCGGAATTTTTACGATCGGGCCTTGACGAGTTCATTTGCAACTCTCCCGCCCTCGCTCCCCATCCCTTCATTAATACGTCACAGTGACGAATTACCGGGCGTGCCCCCTCGCAGCTGCACCCGAATAACCGTCGCCAACCGGACAGCGGACCTCGGGCGGGGTCCCAGGGGCGCCCCACAAGTTATTTGCCACGTTGGTCAGACCCAGGCGGGCCGCCAGATTCAGGATATCTGGGATG
>CBJNFW010000104.1:0-25641 GCA_966435935.1 uncultured Nocardia sp. | reverse complement strand
TACCCCCGTCAGCACCGACGCTCGCCCGCCATCGCCGACCGAGCCCCCGGGTCACCCGAGTTCCGCCCGCACCAGCTTCGACTCCAGGCCGGTATCCCCTTCAGCCCCGAAGCTCGCCCGCCGCCGCCCACCGAGCCCCAGATCACCCGGGTGACACCCGCGCCGAGGCCGGGGCTCGCCCCATTCCCGCACCTACCGGCTCACCAGGAGCAAAGCGGGGAGTGGAGAAAGGGAAGGACCGGGGTCGATCGGCCCCGTCCACGCCGGAGCGAAGCGGCAGCCATTAATACAGCGCCAGGGGGGAAGCGGTGCGATGATGACTGGGTGGCACGCGCAGAGGAACACGGCGACCGCTCTCGACGGGAATTCCGGCACGAGGATCAGGCGGTGCGGCCCGGGACGCTGCTGGTTTCGGCGACCGACCTGGTCGAACCGTCGTTCCGGCGGACCGTCGTGTACATCGTCGAGCACAACTACGCGGGCAGTCTGGGCGTCGTGCTGAATCGCCCGAGCGACACCTCCGTGCAGGAGGTGCTGCCGCGCTGGGCGGACCTGGCCGCCGCACCGCGCACGCTGTACGTCGGCGGGCCGGTCAAACGCGATGCCGCGCTCTGCCTGACAACGGGGAAGGTGGGGACCGCCATCGATCGCATCTATGGCCTGCGCCGGGTGGACGGCCGGGTGGCGCTGCTGGATCTGGATTCGGATCCGGACACGATCTCGCCGCTGGTCGAGGGTATCCGGATCTTCGCCGGATACGCCGGGTGGACCTTCGGCCAGCTGGAGGGCGAACTCGAGCGCGGCGATTGGATCGTGCTCTCGGCACTGCCCTCGGACCCGATCGCACAACCCGGTGACCTGTGGGCGCAGGTGCTGCGCCGCCAGCCGCTACCCTTGTCGCTATTAGCGACGCATCCGATCGAACTAGAACGCAATTGACCGCGTATATAGCTAGTGTGGCCACGATATCCGCGCCCCCACCGCGGCGCCTGAACCGGTGAGCCGATGGCGACATCACCGCGGGCGGCCGGTGCGGGCGCGGGAACCGGAACCTTCAGGGGCGTTGTGCTGCCGATACCGGACGGAGCGTCCGAGGCTCAGGCCAAGCTGCTGCGGGCGCTGTACGACCAGCATGCGCAGGCACTGTGGCGATACACCTACAGCCTGGTCGGCGATTCCGGCCGGGCCGAGGACATCGTCCAGGAAACACTGTTGCGGGCCTGGCAGCGCCCGAACGTGCTCGACCAGTCCACCGCCTCGGCGCGGGCCTGGTTGTTCACCGTCGCCCGCAATATGGCGGTGGACGAATACCGCAGCGCGCGGCACCGGCACGAGTTCCGCACGGACAATCCGCCCGAACAGGCCAGTCCCGATCAGGCGGACCGGACACTGGACAGCTGGTTGATCACCGACGCACTGGCCCGGTTGAGCACGGACCACCGCGAGGTGATCGTCCGCGCGTACTACCGTGGCCTGTCGACTCAGCAGATCGCGATGGAATTGTCCATACCCGAGGGCACCGTGAAATCCCGTATGCACTACGGGATGCGCGCGTTGCGTTCGGCATTACAGGAGATGGGGGTGACGAAGTGACGGATGTCCCCCGAGTCGGGGAGGGGGAAGCGGTGGTCCCGGACGGAGGCGACGACTACGTGATGTGGGATGCGCCGTACGTCCTGGGCTCCCTGAGCCGCACCGAACGTCTGCGTTACGAGGCGCATCTGGGCGAGTGCGCGTCGTGCCGGGCGGCCGTGGCCGAATTATCCGGCCTGCCAGGCCTTCTCGGCCAGGTGGACCCCGAAGTTGCTCTCGCCCTGATCGATACACCCCTCGCGCCGAAACCGGCTGCGGTACAACCGGAACGACGGCCCGAGGAACCGATTCCCGAACCTCGGCGGCCCGGCCGGGAACGCTGGCTCGTGATCGGCACGGCAGTGGCGGCGGCGGCCGCGGCGGTGGTGATCACCGTCCCGATCACCGCCGGGTTCGATCACCAGGTGGAGACGCCGTCGAGTGAGCAGGTGGTCGCCGAACGTCAGCTGGCACCGGTACAGCCCTCGCCGATCACCGCCAGTTACAAGCTCGTCGACGTGCCCGGCGGGACGCGTATCGAAATGACGTGCAGCTATTCACCTTCGGAGACCGAGTACAGTTGGCACGGTGCGCTGTGGGTGGTCCACACCGACGGTACCGAGGCGATGGTCGCGCAGTGGACGGCCCATCCGGGCCAGACCCTCACCCCCGACGGGACCACCGCCGTGCCCCCGGATCAGATTCGCGCGGTGCAGATCCGCGACTCGATGACCAATCAGGTCATGCTCGCCAGTTCGCTCTGAACGCGCCGCGCGCACGGTACCGCGATGGCAATACCGTGCGCGGCCGCGTTGTCCGGCGTCAGCAGATTCTCCAGTTGCGGGTCCGGTCCGGATCGGCGGGAGTGGTCGGCGAGTGCACGCCGGATTCCTCGGCCGGCGCACGCCCGACCCGCACCAGCTCAGGACCGCACAGGGCCCGTTCCACCGCGCGATCCGCGGCCGGATCGCCGACCGCGATTCGCGCGCTGCCGTCGGCGTACCCCTTGGCCGCGATTCCCGCCCGGGTCAGCGTCTCGACCCGGCCCGGCCCGGGCAGGTACAGGAAGTTGGCCCGACTGCGCGGAACACGAATACCATTGCGCCGCAGGGATGTACGCAGCGTCTCGCGCTGGACGGTGATGCGCAGCACCCGCTCGTTCAACTCCGTCTCCGCGGCATACGATGCCGCCACCGCCGCGGTCGCGGTCTCCGGCGTCCCGAACGGCAGCTGTAACCGGCGCACGCGGCGGATCAGGTCGCGCCTGCCGAGTGCGTAGCCGATCCGGAGTCCGGCCAGCCCGTAGGCCTTCGAGAACGTGCGCAGTATCAGCAGATTCGGATATCGTGCGATCAGCTCCCGCGGATCCAGCATCTCGTCGACGCTCAGGAATTCCACGTACGCCTCGTCCAGGATCACCGGAATATGCCGGGGCACACCGAAAAGGAAGGCCTTCAGCTCACTCGCGGGCGGCACGGTCCCGGTCGGATTGTGCGGGCGGCACACCGCCACCAGCGCGGTGCGCTGGTCGATCGCCCGGGACATCTCCCACAGATCCTGCCGTCCCGACGAATCCAGCGGCACCGCAACGGTTTCCAGCCCCGTCATGGACGCCATCACCGGATATCCGTCGAAGGTCGGCGAGGCGAGCACGATCCCCTGCCCCGGCGCGGCGAGGGTCTGCATGATCTGCAACGCCACCCCGGTCGCCCCGGCACCGACCACGACCTGGTCCGACGCCATCCCCACCCGGTCCGCGATCAGCCCGGGCAATCGCTCGGGCAGGAACTCCGGATACCGATTCGACCGCGCCACAGCGGAATTCACCGCCTCCATCACCGAAGGCAAGGGCGGAAAGGGATTCTCGCTCAACGTCAGGTCGAATCGCCCCGGCCCGGGCGCCCGTCCGCGCGCACCCTCGCCGGGCCGGCCGAGCACGGCCCGGGCCCTGCGCCGCACCGACCACTCCGAGCTGCCGCTACGCAGCACGAACCGTCGCGTCTCGTCCCCAGGGGTCGGGATACTCATCGCGGCGCTCCCCAGCGCACCGCCGCCGCCCCGGCGAAGTCACCGGCGTGCGCGAAGGCCGACATCAGTACGACCGACCCGTTGCGCAGCCGCCCGGCCTGGTTCTCGATATCGAGAGTGACGGGAATGCCTGCGGCGAAGAGGTTTCCGCACCGATCGAAGCTGTCCGGGTGACGTTCGGCGGGAAGCTCGAGGGCGTCGTGCCAGTTGCGCAGGAACAGGCGGTTGGGCTGGTTGGTGACGAAGGTGTCGATATCGCGGCCCTTCACGCCGATGCGGTCACAGACCGCGAGCGCGACCTCGGGCACGAGCCGGTTACCGCGGGCGAAGACCTTGGTGATCTTGGATTCGGAGAAGCTCACGCACGGCTGGCCCTCGCCGGGCTCCCACCATTTGCGCTCGGAACCGGTGTTGAAATCCATATCCCCGGCGAATTCCGGATACGTGCGGGTCTCGACGTCCAGAATCGGCGCTTCGTCGCCGCGGACCAGCAATCCGACGCCGCAACCGTCCCCCGGCACCGGCGCTTGGGCCAGCTTGCGGATATCGGGCTGAGTGAACACCGCCCCGGCCGAATTCTGGATGGTGGCGATGAGCGCGGAACGAGCGTCGGTGGTGCGCAGGATCATTCGCGCCAGCTGCATCATGTACACGAAGGCCGCGCAGCCGCTGTTCTGGATGTCCAGCACCGTCGAGGGCCGCATACCCAGCCGGCGCGCGACCTCCGGACCGCAGCCGACGATCGGGTTGTACGGCAGCTGGGTGTGCGTCAGCAGCACGTCCACCTCGGCGATCGCCCGCTCCCCATGGCGTTCCACGAGCGGTTCGACGGCCCTGGCGACCATCTCCATGGCGGTCTCCTCGCGATCGACGTGATGTCGGGTCGCCGGGGAACGGAACATGACGTTCTTGGCCATTCGCGCCGAACGCATATAGGGGGTGAAGTACTCGGTGCCCACCGGTTCACCGGGCAGATAACTCGCCACGTCGATCAGGCTGACCGGCGCGAGGCCGGGTTCGGTCGATTCCATCGCGGGCCTCATTTCATCCAGTCGGGCTTGATCGGAAGGCCGTGTGCGGCACGGTATTCGCAGATCGTCTTGAGATTGTCGAGTTCGAGCTGGTGTCCGGCGGAGAACATCTCCCAGAAATCCCCCACCCACACCGGACGTTTCGGCGGCGCTGCCTCGGGAAAGGGGTTCTCGTCGTAGAACGGGTGGCGGCAATTCACCCACAGCACAACCGATCCCGGCTTGTCGAACACCACCTGCGCATCCACCACGCGCATCAGGTAGATCATCCACAGATGCCTGCCCTGATCCCAGGCGCAGTGGTAGTCGACCGTCATCGCCTCGGGCTGCGCGACCGTACGGGTGTAGATCCGCGTCTCCGGGCCCAGCCGATCGTTGGCCAGCCATAGTCCCGGTTCCTCGGTCTCGGTGAATCCGCGCAGGCTGTAGGTCCACTCCTCCAGACAGCGGGTGTCGGCCAGATACTCGAACACCTCGCGCGGCGGTGCGGCGATGTAGGACTGCACCGGGCAGAACTGCCCGAAGATCTGGTCGTGCGGATAGACCGACCGGAGCATGTCCATGATGATCGGTGTGGTCTCCTCGCGATCGGAATTCTCGATGCGCAGCAGCCCCGGAATCTCGCGATCCGGGATATCACTGAGTGCGGGCAGGGCGCCGGTGGTCACGAATGCCTCCTCGGTACGGACAGGAACGGACTGAACGGGGGGATCTCGTCGGGATCACAGTCGATCGAAATGAAGGACGGCCCGGGGTTTTCGATGCAGGCGCGCAGCGCATCGGCCAGTTCCGCGGTACTGCGCGGCGAGTACGCGGGCAGCCCGGGAAACATCGCCGCCACGCCCGCGGCCGGATCGGACGGCCGGAACCTGTTGAAGCTGTACCGGTCTCCGTAATACAGCTGCTCGCGGGTGACGCACATGGCGTGCGCGTTGTTGTTGAACACGATGAAGGTCACCGGCAGCCGATACTGGATCGCGGTGTGAACCTCCATGCCGTGCATGAAGAACGCGCCGTCGCCCGCGATGACGAGCGTGCGCCGGGCGCGGGCGAAGGCGCAGCCGATCGCGGCCCCGAACGCGTACCCCATCCCGCCCATGCCGAGGGCGACCACGAAGCGCCCGTCGCGCGGCACCCGCAGATGATGCACCGCCGCGGCGCCGGTATTGCCGGCATCGGCGAATATGTCGGTCCCGGATTCGACGACGGCGCCGATGGTTTCGACCATCTCGCGGTAGCGCAGACCGGGACCGGTCGCCGCGGGCACCGACAGCGGGGTCAGCGACGATTCGGGGGGTAGCGTCCACGGCGTCTGCGCCGGCGACTCGGAACTCTCGAAAGCCGCTGCCAATTCGGCGAGATCGACGCTCAGATCCGTACTGGCGGCGTGGATGACGTCCAGGTACGGGCGTTGGGCCCCCACCGCGGCCACCACGGTCCCGGACAACGCCTCGTCCAGCCCGGCCCGCGCGGTCACCGGCATCCGGGTGCCGACCAGCAGGCACAGCGCACTACCGCGCACCGCGTCCAGCAGTTCCGGATGGCCCATGGTCCCGGCCACCCCGCAGAATCCGGGTTCGTCCCAGGCGTACACATCCTTGGCGTCGGGCGCCACGCCGACGGCGGCGTCCAGCGCGGCGACCAGCCGGCGCAGCTGCGCACGTGCGTCGTCACGAGCGACCTGATCCCCCGCGATCACGGTGATCTTGCCCGTATCCCGCGCGGTCCGCAGCGCCGCGCGCACCCGCTCGAGACCGATCTCGTCCCCGAACCGTTCATGCGGCCGCGGCCGGAACGGCGGCACGGCTTCCATCGACGCGCGCTGAACATCCTTGGGCAGCAACAACACCGCGGGTCCGCCGCCGCGCGCGGCCTCGACCGCACGAGCCAGATGCGCCGGTAACGTCCGCGCCGACTCGACCCGGCCGCAGTACCGCGACACCTGATCGAAAAGCGCCGCGGCATCGATGGTCCCGGCCTTACCGCTGGAATCCTGGAACGCCCCGGCGCCTTCCTGATCGGTCGGCGGCTGCCCCACCAGCGCCAGCACCGGAACTTGTGCGGTGAACGATTCCGCAAGCCCGGCAACGAGATTCATCGCACCGCCGCCGGAGGTGGCCGCGACGACCCCGATTCCCGGGCTGACCCGGGCGTACCCGTCGGCCATCGTCGCGGCGGAGAACTCGTGTTTGGCCACCACCCCGGTTATCCGGCCGGAGGATTCGAATATCGCATCGTAGAGATCCTCGATATTGGCCCCATCGACACCGAAGATATGTCGCACACCCAACGCCTCGACGGCTCGCACCAGATACCCCACCGCTGTCGCCGACATCGGCGCTCCTTCCTACCGTGCGCCGAGCGGGCCACGATCGGCCGCGCTCACCCGAACTACGAAGCAGAGGCGCGAGTGGTTCATTCGCGTTTCGAAGTGGGTTTCGAAGCGGAGCTTGTGTGTATGTATACGTCTACGTATAGTGGAGTCATGCCCAACAAGACCGTGTACGTCTCCGACGACGACCTACCCCTGTTCCAGCGCGCGCAAGAGCTGGTCGGCGGCAATCTGTCGGGCGCGATCGTGACGGCGCTGCGCCGGTTCATCGAACTCGAGGAGGGGCGTCAGGCGGGCTTCGAGGAGATCGTGCTGCGCGTCGGGCACAACGGCATTCGCCAGGTGCGATTCTCCGGAACACTGCTCACCGAGGCGCACGAATACGCCGACCACGCGTTCGAGCGCATTCGAATCTACCGCAGCCGCAAGGGCAAATTCGTCCTGCACACCCAGAGTTCCAAGTGGTCGGAGTACCCCACCGACACCAACTGGATCAAGGATCTGACGAACTGGCGGCGCATGCTCGGCGTCAACGATCCGGACTGGGGCGATTTCGCGATGGACATCTTCGACTCGGTCGAGGAACTGAAGGGAAGGGTTCCCGACCCGATCTACGACCGCGTGGCCGGCATCGCCGACCGTCCACACATCGAGGATCTCGACATCTGACCCCGCCGGGGCGCTGATCCCGCCCCCGCACAACCGCATACACAACCTCCCTTGTCCGCACACCACCGCGGACACGGCTCAGTCAACGCATGCATTCATATCTATCAGTAGATGAGAGGAAATCATGAGCGACAGCGCTCGCACACCGGCCATTTCGGTCTCCGGCCTGCGGAAATCCTATGGCGAGCAGGTCGTGCTCGACGGCATCGACCTGCATGTCCCGCAGGGCGCGATCTTCTCCCTGCTCGGCCCCAACGGCGCGGGCAAAACAACCACCGTGCAGATCCTGTCCACCCTGACCCGCGCCGACGGTGGCCAGGCCCGGGTCGGCGGCCACGACGTCGCCGCCGATCCGGGCCGGGTGCGCTCGACCATCGGCGTCACCGGGCAGTTCTCCGCGGTGGACGAACTGCTCACCGGCCGGGAGAACCTGCTGATGATGGGCGACCTGTTCCACCTGCCGCGCACCGAGAACCGGCGGATCGCACAGCGACTGCTCGAACAGTTCGATCTGGTGGACTCGGCCGACAAGACCGCGGCCGGCTACTCCGGCGGTATGACCCGCCGCCTGGATCTGGCCATGACCCTGGTCGGACAGCCGAGCATCATCTTCCTGGACGAGCCGACCACCGGCCTGGACCCGCGCAGCCGCCGCGCGATGTGGGACATCATCCGCGAACTCGTCGCGGGCGGCGTCACGATCTTCCTGACCACCCAATATCTGGACGAGGCGGACGATCTCGCACATCGGATCGCGGTACTGGACCACGGCCGCATCGTCGCCGAGGGCACCCCGGACCAGCTCAAGCGCCTGGTGCCGGGCGGGCACATCCGGCTCAGCTTCGCCGACCGATCCGAACTCGGCACCGCCGCCGAGCTGCTGGGCGGCGTCGCCGATGAGCTGACCCTCGCGGTGCCCAGCGACGGATCGGTGAAATCCATTCGCGCCGTGCTGGATCGGCTCGACGACGCGCATATCGAACCCGAGGGCCTGGCCGTGCACACCGCCGACCTGGACGACGTATTCCTCTCTCTCACCGGACAACCCGCTCCCGAAAAGGAAACCGCGCGATGAGCACCCTGACCTACCCGCTGGCCGATTCGACCACCATGTTGCGCCGGAACCTGGTGCACGCCAAGCGATATCCGGGCATGACGGTCGGCGTGATCCTCATGCCGGTGATCCTGCTGTTGCTGTTCAACTACGTCTTCGGTGGCGCCCTGGGCAAGGCCACCGGCGGCGCGAAATACATCGACTACATCGTGCCGGGCATGATGCTGATGATTCCGGCCTATCTCGTTGCGGGCATCGCGGTTTCGGTGGCCTCGGATATGACCAAGGGGATCGTCGCCCGCTTCCGGACAATGCCGATCGATCATTCCTCGATCCTGACCGGACAGGTGATCGGCACCCTGATCCAGGGTCTGCTCGGCGTGGGACTGATGGTGGCCGTGGGCGTGGCCATGGGCTTCCGCTCGCACGCCACGGTGCTGGAATGGCTGCTCGCCTTCGGCCTGATCGCGCTGACGATCTTCGGATTGTCCTGGCTCGGTGTGGGTTTCGGCCTGGCCGCGTCGAATCCGGAGAGCGCGAGCAACACCCCGACGCCCATCCTGTTCCTGCCGTTCCTGGGCAGCGGCCTGGTTCCGACCGGGACCATGCCCGCCGGCGTGCGGCAGTTCGCGGAGTATCAGCCCTTCACCCCGCTGACCGAGACCATCCGCGGTCTGCTGATGGGCACGCCGATCGGCAACAACGGCATCATCGCGGTCGCCTGGTGCGCCGGCTTCGTCGTGGTCGGCTACCTCTGGTCGCGCTCGCTGTTCCGGCGCAAGACCAGCTGATCGACTCCGTCACGAACCCCCAGGCCCAACCCCGGAGCCCGGGGGTTCAGGCGCGTCCCAGGTGGGTGGCGAGCCAGCCGTCGAATTCGGTGAGGTCGCGCAGGACGACGTCCGCGCCGGCTTCGGACAGTTCCTCGGCGCTGCAGGGGCCGGTGGCCACCGCGACCGACAGCGCGTCCGCGGTTCGCGCGCCCCGGACGTCGCCGACGTGGTCGCCGACGTAGATATCGGCACCGTATTCGCGCAGCGCCTCGGCCTTGCGTTCGGCCCACAGGTTCCCGACGACCGCGTCGGCGGGGATGCCCAGATGTTTCAGGTGCAGTTCGGCATTCGGCTCGTACTTGGCGGTGACCACGACCGCGCGTCCTCCGGCGGCCTGTACCGCCTCGACCGCCCGGCGCGCACCCGGCATCATCACCGTTCCGGCGATGGCGTGTTCGGGATACATCGAGCGGTACAGGTCGGCGATCGCCGCGACGTCGTGCGCCGGAAACCAGTTCGCGATCTCCTGCTCGAGCGGCGGCCCCAGCCGGGTGACGACCAGATCGCAGTCGATCGCCACGCCCGTGCGCTCGGACAACGCCCGATAGCAGGCGCCGATCCCGGGCCGGGAATCGATCAGCGTCATGTCCAGGTCGAAGCCGACCGTCAACGAATGCGAGTCCATATCGATCAGCCGACGGCCGGGCGCGGAGGTGCGGTGCGGCTCATCACGATGGCGCGGTTCAGTTCGCGGGCTGGCAGGCGTCGCGCAGTGAACACCCGCCGCAGGCGTTACCGCAGCTGCCGACCTCTTCGGCGGGGGCGAGCCGGGCGATGGCCTGTCCGGCGGCGTTGACCCCCGCGCCGAGCGTGAACAGCGCGATCACCGCGGCGAGGACGGCGGCGATGATTCCGGGGACCGGCCCGGCCAGCAGCGCGATCACGCCGCCCGCGACCAGCAGCAGTCCCGCGCCGATCGAGGTGGGCGCGGCCACCTTGTTGGCGAGCAGATAGGCCTGTTCGTTCTGCACGGCCTCGGGAGTGTGGACGCCGAAGTACCGATTGGGCGGCAGCGAGCCGGTCAGCCCGAGTACGCCTGTGACGACAGCCACCGCAGCCAGCACGAACAGGATCAACGCCACCACGATCACCTCGGTCACGCTACTCGCGCACCGGCCGGCCGCCCAGGACGACCCCGGGCTTTGTGACGCGCACCATGCGCCGGCGCGGGCGGCCGCCGTCGGAACCCGCCGCTGCCGCCGATCAGGGTCTGGCAGGCTCCGACGACACCGCTGACCATCGACGACGCCGCGGGTGCGCCGACGCGACGAACCGTGGCGTGGGAACACCCCTGCGCGCGCATCGCCGCGTCGCTGGATCCGAGGGCCTTTTTGGGCGCTGACGTGCACACCCTCTACTCTGATGGACGACGTTCATTCCGGGGAGCTCGATAAGTAGAGGCAGGATCGTGCAGGACACTCGCGCAACCGAACCGACCGGCGCCGCCGCGAACGGCACCGGCGAGGTGCCCGCACACCGCTACAACGCCGACCTCGCCGGACGTATCGAGCGCAAATGGCAGCGGGTGTGGGAGGAGCGCGGGACTTTCCACGCGCCGAATCCGGTCGGCCCGCTGCGCGGCGAGATCCCCCCGGACAAGCTGTTCATCCAGGACATGTTCCCGTATCCGTCCGGTGCGGGACTGCACGTCGGGCATCCGCTGGGTTATATCGCGACCGACGTGTTCGCCCGCTACCACCGCATGACCGGCCGCAACGTGCTGCACGCGCTGGGTTACGACGCGTTCGGCCTGCCCGCCGAGCAGTACGCGGTGCAGACCGGCGCGCATCCGCGGGTGACCACCGAGTCGAACATCGCGACCATGCAGCGTCAGCTGGACCGGCTGGGCCTGGGGCACGACCGGCGGCGTTCGTTCGCCACCACCGATCCGGAGTTCTACAAGTGGACGCAGTGGATCTTCCTGCGCATCTACAACGCCTGGTACGACACGGAACTGGGCAAGGCGCGCCCGATCGACGAGCTGATCGCCGAATTCGACAGCGGCGCGAGGACTCCCGGGGACGGCAAGGTGTGGGCCGAACTGTCCGCGGCCGAGCGCAATGCCGTGGTGGACTCGTACCGCCTGGTGTACCAATCCGATTCGATGGTCAACTGGTGTCCGGGCCTGGGCACGGTGCTGTCCAACGAGGAGGTCACCGCGGAGGGGCGTTCCGAACGCGGCAACTTCCCGGTGTTCCGTAAGCGGTTGTGGCAGTGGATGATGCGCATCACCGCCTACTCCGATCGCCTGGTGGACGATCTGGACCACCTGGACTGGCCGGAGAACGTCAAGGCCATGCAGCGCAACTGGATCGGCCGTTCGCGCGGCGCGCAGGTGCGATTCGACGCCGGTTCGGAGACGATCGAGGTCTTCACCACCCGGCCCGACACGCTGTTCGGCGCGACCTATGTCGTGCTGGCGCCCGAGCACGAACTGGTCGATACGCTGACCGCCGGCGCCTGGCCGTCCGGAACCGATCCGCGCTGGCAGTTCGGGGAGACCGCGAATCCGGCCGAAGCCGTTGCCGCATACCGCAAGTCGATCGCGGCGAAATCGGATCTGGAGCGCCAGGAGAACAAGGACAAGACCGGCGTCTTCCTGGGCACCTACGCCACCAATCCGGTGAACGGCGCGCAGGTGCCGATCTTCATCGCCGACTACGTGCTCAGCGGGTACGGCACCGGCGCGATCATGGCGGTGCCCGGTCACGACGCGCGGGACTGGGAATTCGCCACCGCCTTCGGCCTGCCGATCCTGGAAGTCGTTGCGGGCGGAGATGTCTCGCAGGGCGTGCACGCCGGTGAGGGCACGCTGGTGAACTCCGGCTACCTGGACGGACTGGAGATCGAGGCCGCCAAGGCGCGCGTCATCGAACAGCTCGAGGCCGACGGGCACGGCCGCGGCACGGTTCAGTACAAGCTGCGGGACTGGCTGTTCGCCCGGCAGCGCTACTGGGGCGAGCCGTTCCCGATCGTGTACGACGAGGACGGCGCGCCGCACGCGCTGCCGGAATCCATGCTGCCGGTGACACTTCCGGAGATCGAGGACTTCGCGCCGGTCACCTTCGACCCCGACGACGCCGATTCCGAACCGTCGCCGCCGCTGGCCAAGGCCACCGACTGGGTGCACGTGGAACTGGATCTGGGTGACGGCCCGAAGAAATACCGCCGCGACACCAACGTCATGCCCAACTGGGCGGGCAGTTCCTGGTATCAGCTGCGCTACGCCGACCCGACCAACGCCGAGACATTCTGCGATCCGGAGAACGAGAAGTACTGGCTGGGACCGCGTCCCATCGAGCACGGCGACCAGGATCCGGGCGGTGTCGACCTGTACGTCGGCGGCGTGGAGCACGCGGTGCTGCATCTGCTGTACGCGCGGTTCTGGCAGAAGGTGCTGTTCGACCTGGGTGATGTGACCGGCGTCGAACCGTATCGCCGGCTGTTCAACCAGGGCTACATCCAGGCCTTCGCCTACACCGATGCGCGCGGAGCGTACGTCCCGGCGGCGGAAGTCGTCGAGCGGGACGGAAAGTTCTTCTGGACCCCGCCGACGAAGGAGGCTTCATCGGATACAGCCTCCGGTTCCGCTGAACTCGAGGTTTTCCAGGAGTACGGCAAGATCGGCAAATCGCTGAAGAACGCCATCTCCCCCGACGAGATGTGCGATCTGTACGGTGCGGACACCTTCCGGTTCTACGAGATGTCGATGGGCCCGCTGGACACCTCGCGGCCCTGGGCGACCAAGGACGTCGTCGGCGCGCACCGCTTCCTGCAGCGCGTCTGGCGGCTGGTGGTGGACGAGGATTCCGGCGCGCTGCGCGTCACCGACGCCGAGCCCTCGCCCGAGGCACTTCGCTTGCTGCACAAGACGATTGCCGGAGCCGGTGACGACTACGCCAACCTGCGCGACAACACCGCGGGCGCGAAGCTGATCGAGCTGACCAACTTCCTGACCAAGAACTACCCCGAGGGCTCCCCGCGTTCGGTGGTCGAGCCCCTGGTCCTGATGCTGGCCCCGATGGCCCCGCACATCGCCGAGGAGCTCTGGGAACGCCTGGGCCACACCGTAGCCCTGGCCCACGGCCCGTTCCCGCTCGCCGATCCGGCACTGCTGGTGGAGGATTCGGTCGAATACCCCATCCAGGTCAACGGCAAGGTCCGCAGCCGGGTCAGCGTCCCCGCCGACGCCGACGCCGCGGCCGTGGAAACCGCCGCCCTCGCGGACGAGAAGCTGCTCGAATTCCTGGACGGCAAGACCCCCCGCAAGGTCATCGTCGTGCCCGGCCGCCTGGTCAACGTCGTCGCCTGAGCAGCGGCGCCGCCGCGAAACCGGTTGTGCCCCCGGTCGTTCAGGCAGGCGGCAGCGTGACGTCGTTCAGGGTGACCATGGACAGCTTGCGCTGCTTGATGACGTCGACGAGCTGGTTGTAGCAGTGCGTCACCGCCGGGTGATTGGCGTGGCCGATGACTATCGCCTGCGGGTTGAAGTACTTGTGCGCCATCTGGATCAGGTACTGCTCGGTGACGATCGAGGAGTCGCTCAGGGAGCCGTACCAGAGGGTGGGCACGGTGTAACCGTGTTCGGCGGCGACACGGTCCACCGTCGCGTTGTGGAAGCCGTACGGCGGGCGGTAGAAAGGCGTGCCGTCGACGCCGAACGTGTTGCGCAGGAACGTTTTCGTGCGTTCGAGCTGATCGGCTACGCCCGCGGCGGAGAGCCTGGTCAGCGCGGGGTGGTTCCAGGTGTGGTTGCCGAGCTGGATCTGCCCGGACTCGACCAGCGGCCGCAGCGCGTCGCGGTGCACGGTCCAGGAATCGTAGGAGGCGGTGACGAAGAAGGTGAAGCGCGCGCCGGTGTCCTGGGCGAACTTGATGTACGCACCCACGACGTCGGCGTCGGCGCCGTCGTCGACGGTCAGCGCGAGACTGTTCCCCTTGCCCGGTAGCGCGGTGATGGTCTCCCGCGGCAGGCGCGTCTTCGGACCGCCCGGTGGCGCCGGGAGCAGCGGGAGGGCGGCCCGCGTGGTCGGCGGTACCGGCGGCGTCGACGACGGAGCCGGCGCGATGCCCTTGGCCAGATGATTCGGCGCGGCGCCGGAAACTCCGTGCGCTGCGTCACATCCGGACAACGCGGCGGCCGTCCCAGCCGCGAGCAGCGTCAACCACTGCCTGCGGTTCATCGTCGAATTCATCTTCGCAGAACCACTTCGTGCCGGAGACCACTGACGGTCAAAATCTACCCTTCCCCCGCCGCCTCGCAACCCGGCGGCCCTGTTCGCGAGGTCATCAGCGTGTCACCGCGGGACGGACAACTTCCCGGCCCGGCCGCCGGCCGGGATACCCGCCCACCCGGAAATCCGGCCTCGTGATCGCGAAGTCGACTACCGCGCTGAATATTCACCGCATCCAGCATCGAGCCCGCCCTGGGGCGCGCCGGCTAGGGGCGGGCGATCGGGCGAAGGACGATCTCGGTGGGGTGGGCGTCGCGCGGTGTTTCGATCGCGGTGCGGACCGCCCGGGCGACGGTGGCGGCGGTGAGGAACTCCTCGGGTCGGTAGTCGCGGCCCTCGTCCGCGACGATGGCGCGCTGCATATCGGTGTCGATGCGGCCGGGGTGTATGGCGGTGACGCGCAGTTCGGGCTCCTCCAGACGCAGGGCGTCACCGAACGCGCGGAGGGCGAATTTGCTCGCGGCGTAGACGCCCCAGCCGGGGTTCGCGCGCAGGCCCGCGCCCGAATTGATCAGTACCACATGACCTTTGGCGGCGCGCAGCGCCGGCAGCAGCAGCCTGGTCAGCTCGGCGATGGCGATCACGTTGGCTTCCAGCGTGTTTCGCCACTGCTGGACCGAGGATTCGGCGATGGCGCCGAGTTCGGCCACTCCGGCGTTGTGCACGAGCACGTCGAGGCGATCGATCGGGGCGCAGGCCCCGGCGACGGCCTCGTAGTCGGTCAACTCGACCGGCCACGGGGTGTTTCCGGGCAGTTCCGCCGTGATCCCCGTGAGCGCCCCGGCCGTGCGCGCGCCGAGCAGCAGGTGGTGCGCGGGGGCGAGTTCGCGGGCGATCGCCGCGCCCAGGCCCCGGCTGGCGCCGGTGATCAGAGCGGTCGGCTTGGTCGTCTCGGCAGTATGCGCGCTCATTCGCCTACGGTAATCATTCTCCACCGCAACTCATGAACCGAAGGACTCCGGTGAGTACCGTATCGCCGACCACGAGCCGCTCATGAACCGGCCGCAGCCCGGCCGGGACGCGCAACGCGCATATCTGAAGGTGTCGTCGCAGAATAGGGGGATGAACGGGCCCGGTTTCACCCCCACACAGCTGGCAGCCCGTGCCGCGTACCTGCTGCGCGGTAACGATCTGGGGACGATGACCAGCGCCGCACCTCGCCTGTATCCACACATGTGGAGCTGGGACGCCGCGTTCGTCGCGGTCGGACTCGCCCCGCTGAGTGTGGAACGAGCCGTGGTCGAACTCGACACGCTGCTCTCCGCGCAGTGGAAGAACGGCATGATCCCGCACATCGTGTTCGCCAACGGTGTGGACGGCTATTTCCCGGGCCCGGCGCGCTGGGAGTGCCGGAAACTCGCCGCCAACGCCCCCGACGGCCCGGACACCTCCGGCATCACCCAGCCGCCCGTACACGCCATCGCGGTGCAGCGCATCCTCGACCATTCGCGCCGGCACGGGCGCAGCACCCGCGCGGCCGCCGAGGAATTCCTGAATCGGCGCTGGCCGGACCTGATGCGCTGGCATCGCTGGCTGGCGCACGCGCGCGATCCCAAGCAGAACGGGCGGATCACCATCTATCACGGCTGGGAGTCCGGAATGGACAATTCGCCGCGCTGGGATCGCGCCTACGAGAACGTCGTCCCGGGCGATCTGCCGCCGTACGAGCGCGCGGACAACACGCTGGTGGACCCGGCCCAGCGGCCCACCGATCGCGAGTACGACCGCTATCTGTGGCTGGTCGAGCAGATGCGCCGATGTGGATACGACGATTTTCAAGAGGCGTCCGCGCTGAGTTTCGCTGTGGAGGACGTATTCGTCACCGCGATCTACGTCCTGGCTTGTGAGGTTCTCGCCGAGATCGGTGAGGATTACCGGCTGCCCCGCGCCGATGTGCGCGAACTCTACGAATGGGCCGCCTACTTCCGCGCGGGCGTGATCGCGACGACCGATCCGCGCTCGGGCGCCGCACGGGACTACGACCTGCGGCTGGGCTCCTGGATCAACACCGAGACCCTGGCCGTGTTCGCACCGCTGCTGTGCGGCGGGCTACCCCGTGAGGCCGAACGCAGCCTGCTGCGCCTGTTCGAGGGTCCCCGCTATTGCGGACATCCGGACCTGCGCTACGCGCTGCCGCCGTCCACCTCGCCGGTATCCAGGGATTTCCGCCGCGCCGAATATTGGCGCGGTCCGGTCTGGCCTGTGATGAGCTGGCTGTTCTGCTGGGTCTTCGCTCGCCGGGGCTGGGCCGAGCGGGCGTTCATGCTGCGGGCGGAGGGTCTGCGACAGGCCGCCGACGGCAGTTTCGCGGAGTATTACGACCCGTTCAGCGGTGCGCCGCTGGGCAGTATGCAGCAGTCCTGGACCGCCGCATCGGTGTTGGACTGGCTCGGCTGAATCGGCCATTTTCTGGAATTCGACCCAAAACAGCACATCTCAGGCAATCCTCTCTCACAAGACACGGTGCTGCCCCTGGCCAGTAGAGCGCCCTCCGCTTACCCTTTTGACCATGTATCGACGCATCACGGCTCATCCCCATGTTCGTCGCGCACTTCTGTCACTGTCGGCGATTGCCGCAGTTGGCACACTGTCGGCAACCGGTCCGGCGATCGCCGCACCGACCGGCCCGGACGTCTCGTCGTGGCAGCACGTGGACGGCCGGTTGATCAATTGGTTCGCCGTACGCGGCTCGGGCAACGCCTTCGCCATGCTGAAGGCAACCGAGGGGTTGAGCTACGTCAACCCGTACTTCGTCCCGGACAGCCTGCTGATGCGCGCGGCCGGAGTCGCCCGCGGCACCTACCACTACGCCCGCCCCAATCTGCCGCCCGAACCGCAGGCCGCGCTGTACTCGACGGTGGTGCTGGGGCAGAACGGCACGCTCGACCTGCCGCCGGTGCTGGATATCGAGAATTCCGGCGGGCTACCGCCGGCCGCGCTCATCAATTGGACGCACCGCTACCTCGATACGGTGCAGTCCCTCACCGGACGCCTTCCGATCATCTACACCTATCCCCGCTTCTGGCGCACAGCGATGGCGAATTCGAGTCAATTCACCCGCTATCCGCTGTGGATCGCCGATTACAGCGGCAAGGCGCAGCCCGATATCCCGGGCGGCTGGCCCACCTGGACCTTCTGGCAGACAACCGATTCCGGCACCATCCCGGGTATCGCGGGACCCACGGACGTCAACGTCTACAGCGGCGCCCAGGGCGATTTCGGCCAGTACGCCAATATGTAGCCGCCCGCAGCAATGGCGGTAGCCGAGTCACAGCACCTGGGAGAGGAACTGCCGCAGGCGCGGGGTTCGAGCATCGTCGAATACCCGGTCGGGTGAACCGGATTCGACGAGCTGCCCCTGGTCCATGAACATGACACTGTCGGAAACAGAACGGGCGAAACCCATTTCGTGCGTCACGACGATCATCGTCATACCGCCCGAGGCCAGGTCCGCCATGAGCGCCAGGACGCCCTTGACCAGTTCCGGGTCCAGGGCCGAGGTGGCCTCGTCGAACAGCATGAGTTCCGGTTTCATCGCCAGGGCGCGGGCGATGGCGACGCGTTGTTGTTGCCCGCCGGACAGATTCGCCGGGCGGGTGTTGGCGCGGGCGGCCAGGCCGACGGCCTCCAGCTGGTCCAGCGCGACCGCGCGAGCCGCCTCCCGGGAAAGTCCGCGCAACTTGCGCGGGCCGAGCGCGACATTGTCCAGAACGCTCATGTGCGGGAACAGGTTGAAGTGCTGGAAAACCATTCCGATGCGCTGCCGCAGCCGGTCCGGATCCTCGCGCAGTACCGACACGCCGTCGATCAGCACATCGCCCGAATCCGGTTCGTGCAGCCGGTTCAGCACCCGCAGCAGGGTGGATTTGCCCGAGCCCGAGGGACCGATGACGGTGGTGGTCTTCCCGGCGTCGACGTGGATGTCGACCCCGCGCAGTACCTGGTTGCCGCCCAGGGTCAGGTGCAGGCCGGTCCCGGTGAGCGAGGAACTGGCCCGGGCTTCGCCCGCACCGGACTGCTCGTCGCCGATGCCCTCGATCTCGTTGCGGTGGCTCACGCTCAGCGCCCTTCCGTGGTGACGGATTGCTCGACGGGTTCGACCGGGCCGTCGGCCTTTTCCGCACGCCCGGTGCGCAACCGCCGGTCGATGTAGTTGACCAGATGCGTCAGCGGAATCGTGAGCAGCAGATACACCAGACCCGCGGCGACCAGTGGCGACAGATTGCCCGTCTGGGCATTGAGATCCCTTCCGACCGCGAACAATTCGCGCTGTGTCGCGAGCAGCCCGAGGAAGTAGATCAGCGAGGAGTCCTTGATCAGCGCGATGAACTGATTCATCAACGCGGGCAACACTCTTCGGACACCCTGCGGTATCACCACCAGCGTCATCGACTGCCGGTAACCGAATCCGATGGCACGGGCGGCTTCCATCTGCCCGGCCTCCACGGACTGGATCCCGGACCGGAAGATCTCACCGATATACGCCGAGGCCAGCAGCGCCAGCGCGACCGCGCCGAGCCAGTAAGGGTTGCCGCCGGTCAGATTCTTGACCACCGGACCGATGCCGAGACCGATGACCAGGATGATCACCACGGCGGGAAGACCGCGGAAGATATCCGTGTAAATCCTTGCCGGCCAACGTAACCAGCGTGTCCGGGAGATACCCGCGACGGCCAGCAACATGCCGATGATCGTACCGAGCACACCCGAAACCAATGCCAGGACAAGCGTATTGGGCAGGCCGGTCTCGAACAGGTCCGGGAATGCCTTGCGGTACAACGACCAGTCGAAGAACGTATCGCGCAACTGCCGCAGCGTCGACTTCGGCGCGGCCTGGGCCGTATTCGCGGCGTGGTGTTCCGCGGCGATCTTCGCGAAATCCGGCAGCTGCGGTGCCGGGGCCGCCTTCGAGCCGGGCTTCCAGCCCGGCGGGAACGGCCGCGGCTCCCAGTCGGAATACAGCTTGGCGTAGGTGCCGTCCGCGATGACCGCGTCGAGCCCCGAGTTGAGCGCGTCGATCAGCGGTTGATTACCCGGCCGCACGGCCCATGCGGTGAAGTTGTCCAGGCTGAACGTGTTCTGCACGATCGAGGTCGAATCCCCTGGCTTGACCGCACCGGTGGCCTGCGCCGAGGGCGCCACCCAGGCATCGATCTGCCCGGTCTTCAGATTCGCGTAGGCGGTGTTGTAGTCCGGGAATTTCACCGGGTCCAGGTGCAGCGTGTTCACCACGTACTCGTCCTGCACCGTGCCCTGCACCACACCGATTCGCACATTCGGGCCCAGGTCCGAGAAGCCGTGCAGCGCACTGCCGTTCGGCACCACCAGGGAGAAGTACCCGAAGTCGTAACCATTGGTGAAATCCACCAGTTTGCGGCGCTCGTCGGTGGTGGTGATGCTCGACGACCCGACATCGAAACGCCGATTCGCCACCTGTGCCAGCAGACCCGAGAACTCCGTTCCGGAGAACTGCACGCGCAGACCGAGTTTCGCGCCGATCGCCCGCAACAGCTCGTTGTCGAATCCGGTGAACTGCCCCTTGGAGTTCACGCAGATACTCGGCGGCGCGTCGGACAGCGTGCCGACGCTCAGCACGCCCGGCGACAGCAGGCCGAGCTTGGTGACGTCGATCTGGTCGAGCGGTTCGGTCGTCGGAGTGGTGAAGCGGTCCACGCCCGCCGACGCGCCGGTCGCCAGATTCGTCGGCGCGGCTGCGGCGGCGGCCTGCCCCGGCGGCGAGCACAGATCGCGGCCCGCCGGCGAATTGCCGCCGTTGGATCCGCACCCGGCAACGAACAGCACCGCCACCAGGGACAACACGGTGACCAGCGCGCGAATTACCGAACGGGACAAACGGGCCATAGCCGGAAACACTAGCCGGGTACCCGGCGCGGGCGGGCGTAACAGGCGCGGAACGTCGGGCACGGCAGCCATCATGCGGTCGTGCGGGCCGGGGCGGAACCTCTGCGATCACCTTGATTCGAGCGACCTGTTGACAAATTCGGCTAATTGAATTAGCTTTATGGCTACAAGCTTTAGCTACTAGCTCCGCAGGAGTGGACATGACCGAGTACCTGACCATCGACGGTGGACAGATCGCCTACGACGTGACCGGCGAGGGGCCGCTGATCGTGCTGTCCCACGGCATGGGCGATCACCGTAACGCCTTCCGCCACCTGGTCCCGCTGCTGGTAAACGCGGGTTACCGGGTCGCGAACGCCGATATGCGCGGGCACGGCGAATCGAGCATGAACTGGACCTCGCACGACGGCAGCGACGCCATCTCCCGCACCGACGTCGCCGGCGATCTGCTGGCACTCATCCGGCACCTGGGCGGTCCGGCGGTCATCATCGGCCATTCGCTCTCCGGCGGCGCGGCCACCATCGCCGCGGCCCAGGCTCCCGATTCGGTGAGCGCCGTCGTGGAACTCGATCCGTTCACCAAGAATCAGAGCTTCCCCCTGGGCGCACTGCTGACCGTCAAGCGCTACCGGCGCGGCGGGCTCCGGCTGATCGGCACCCAGCTGTTCAAGAGCCTCGGCATCTGGATGAGCTACCTGGATGTCGCCTATCCGAACAAGCCCGCCGACCACGCCGAGGCGATGGCCACACTCGCGGCGAAACTCCGCGAGCCCGGCCGTTTCGCGGACTTCATGAAAACCGGCAAGTCCACTCCCGCCGACGCCCACGCGCAGCTGGCGAACATCTCGTGCCCCGCCCTGATCATCATGGGCACCGAGGATCCGGACTGGGCCGATCCGAAGGCCGAGGCAGAGGCGGTCGTCGCCCTCATGCCCGAGGGGCTGGGCCGGGTCGCCATGATCGAGGGCTCGGGGCACTACCCGCACGCCGACGCCGCCGACCGGGTGGCCGAGCTGACCCTGAAATTCCTTGCCGGACAAAAGCATGCCTAGGGCCGGATTGAGCCGGGCCGAGGTCGTGCGCGCGGGTGCGGAACTGGCCGACGAGATCGGGTTCGCCAACCTCAGCATGGGGTTGCTCGCCGAAAAGCTCGGTGTGCGAACGCCTTCGCTCTACAAGCACGTGGCGAGCCTGGCGGAGTTGCAGCACGATATCGCGGCCATGGCCATGGCCGAGGCCGACGCCCTCATCCGCGACGCGATGCACGGCAGGTCGGGCACGGAGGCGTTGCGCGCGTTCGCCCACGCCTTCGGCGATTTCGTGGCCGCTCACCCGGGCCGCTACAACGCGATCAACGCCGCCGCCTTCACCGGCCCGGACGATCCGTTACTGGAGTCCAGCGGGCGCGTCATCGGTTCGATCGCGGCCGTGCTGCGCGGCTACGGAATTCCCGAACCGGACATGGATCACGCGGTCCGCACCCTGCGCTGCGCCTTCCACGGATTCGCCAGCCTGCAGGCCTCCGGCGGATTCCACTGGACCGGCGACCCACGGGACAGTTACGAGTGGATGATCAGCTTCATCGATCGCGGACTCCGCGGTACGGACGGGTGACGCGATCTCGGGAGTCGCGGGCCGGATGGAGTTCGATCAGGCCCGCACCAACTCGATGACCGGGATGACCCGGGTGGTCTTGCTCTGGTACTCGGCGAACTGCGGCTGCACGGCGGACTGCTTGGCGTAGATCTCATCGCGTTCCGCGCCGCTGAGAACCTTCGCGGTCACCGGAAAGGTCTCCGTCCCGACCTCCACCGTCGTCTCCGGATTGGCCACGAGATTGTGGTACCAGGCCGGATTCTCGTCGGAGCCGCCCTTACTGCCGAAGATGAACAGCCGCTCACCCTCGCCGTAGTAGACCAGCGGCGCGATCCGCTCGATCCCGGACTTTGCGCCGACGTGATGCACGAGGATCAGCGGCACGTCGGCGAAGATGCCCGAGCCCTTGCCGCCGGTGCTGCGGAACTCCTCGATGACCTTGCGATTCATTGCCTCGAAGTCGATAGCCTCTGTCATGGTTGCCACTGTATGCGCGCGATTCGCTACAAACGATGACCGAAGACGCCGGAAGTATATCCATTTGTTTCATCAACTGGAGAGAATCGGTACTCTCGGGTACATGGATCTACTCGCCGACGTGCTCACCGTCGCCGGAGTTCGCGGTGCGGCCGGTGCGCGGATCGAGGCCGGCGAGACCTGGAAGACCACCTGGCAACACATCGGCCGTCCCGTGTTCTACGCCGTCACCTCGGGCACCGCGTGGCTGCGTGTCCCCGGGCTCGAGGCCGAACAGTTGATGCCGGGCGACGTCGTTCTGCTGCCGACCGGTTCCGAGCACACCCTGGGCAGCGCCGTCGACACCGTCGCGTATTCCTGCGATTGCGCGACGACCGAGCAGGCCCGCGCGCAGGCGAGTGTGCTGCGCATCGGCGAGGGCGAGATCCGCACGCACATCCTGGGCGCCTCCTACGAATACGACCCGGTGGTCTCCACCCAGGTGCTGGCCTCGTTGCCGGAGATGGTCCACATCCGCGCGGACAATGGCGGCAGCTGCCTGGACGACACCGTCCGCCTGCTGGCCCGGGAACTGGCGGTTCCGCAGATCGCCGGGGCGGTCGTGCTCAACCGACTGGTCGACATCCTGCTCATCCAGCTCCTCCGGGTCTGGATGTGCCGAAACCCGGTGCAGGAGAAGGGCTCTTGGCTCGGCGTACTGAACGACCCGCTGGTGAGCGTAGCGGTGACGAAACTCCACCAGGACCCGTCCAAACCCTGGACCACCGACCTGCTGGCCACCGAACTCTCGGTCTCCCGCACCACCCTCGCCCGCCGATTCCGCGCCGTCGCCGGCGAAACTCCCGGCAGCTACCTGACCCGCTGGCGAATGAACCTCGCCGCAATCCGTCTCCGAGATACCGACGACACCCTCGAAACCATCGCGCACGCAGTCGGTTACACCTCGATGCCCGCCTTCAGCCGGGCATTCCGGCGGGACCGAGGACAGGCTCCCGGGACCTACCGCCATGCCGTGCGCGCGAGTACCCCGGCGGGGCTCCCGCCGGGTCAGGCCGCGGTGTCGCCGGGTTTTCGCTCGCGCAACCGATGCTGATCCGCGGCGTGTTCTCGTTCCCAGCGAGCATGGATGCCCGCGACGACTTCCGCGAGGAGTTCTCCCGCGCGGTGGCGGTGGTTCACTCGCGGAGTACCGGTGGGGTCGATATGGTCCGGCGCGATCCATGCTGTCCGGCCCGGGAACTGTGAATCGTCGCCCAGGACAACGGTCTTCCAGCCGGCCTCGCTGTCGTTGATCAGTGAATGACAGTGATCGCACGCCAGGACCAGGTTGCTCATATTTCGTTAAACTGACCTCATGGCAATCACGAAACAGCAACGTAGACAACGGAATTCGGAATCCGGTGTGGGATGTGAGGCTCGCCGGGTTCGGTCGGTGGCGATCTACGCGCGGATCTCCTCGGACGTGACCGGTGAAAAGCTCGGGGTGGCAAGGCAGTTGGAGGACTGTCGCAAGCTCGCGGGTGAGCGTGGCTGGGAAGTGGGCGATGAGTACGTGGACAACGATATGAGCGCGTATTCGGGCAAGCATCGGCCCGAGTACGCGCGGATGCTTGAGGATTTGGAGTCCGGTGCCCGCGACGCGGTGATCGTGTACAACCTGGACCGGTTGCACCGCATCCCGAGTGAGCTGGAGGATTTCATCGCGTTGTGTGATCGGGCCGGGGTGTACGACGTGGCTACGGTCACCGCCGATATCGATCTGGGGAATGATGACGGGTTGTTCATGGCGCGGATCTTCGCGGCGTTCGCGGCCAAGGAATCCGGCCGCAAATCCGCCCGCGCCAAGCGCAAGATGTTGCAGAACGCCCAAGCCGGGAAACCTCACGGTCCGAGGCGTCCGTACGGGTACGAGGACGACAAACTCACCCTCCGGCCCGCCGAGGCGGAGATGGTGCGTCAGATGGTGGCACGCACGATCGCCGGGGAGTCGATGCGGTCGATCGCGGCGTGGTTGAACACCACTGGTGTGCCCACGACCCGGGGTGCGCAGTTGTGGCAGTCGACCACGGTCCGCACGATCGTGACCTCGGGCCGGATCGCGGGGTTGCGTACTCATCATGGTGAGGTGATCGGTCCCGGGGTGTGGCCGGCCATCATCACCCCGGCGGAACGGGATCGGGTGCTGGCCCGGTTCGCGGAGAAGGCCCGTTCGGGTCGACGTGCCCCGCGAACGTATCTGCTGTCGGGGATGTTGCGGTGTGGTCGGTGTGAGCATCGGTTGTTGTCGGCGGCGCGGTATGAGCGCAATCCGCGTCACGCGGTGCGCCGGTATGTGTGCCAGTCCGGGCCAGATCAGGGCGGGTGTGGCCGGTTGACCGTGGTTGCCGAACCGTTGGAGGATCTGCTGACCGATGCGGTGTTCGCGCGCTTGGACTCGCCCGAGTTGGCCGACGCTTGGGCAGGGAAGGTGCAGGCGGATGCTGATCTGGCCGAGTTGAATCGGCAGATCGAGGAAGACACCCAGGCACTGAACGAGCTTGCCGAACTGTACGGCGAACGCCCCCGTCGGATCACGACCGCCGAGTGGATGACCGCCCGCGATCCGATCGAGGCCCGTATCCGTGATGCGCGCCGAAAGTTGGTGCGCGCGACCGATACCGCCGGTTTGGCCGAGTTGATCGGGCAGGGAGACATCGTGCGCCAGCAGTGGCCGGACCTGTCCATCGACCGTCGTCAGGCCATCGTGAAGACCGCTCTGATCTACGCCACCATCGGACCGGGGACGCCGGGGACGCGCAGTCTGGACATCAACCGTGTCGCTCCGTTGTGGCGCGAATGACGTCGGTTCCATCGTCCGCAGCGGTGGGGGGGGGAGAGGGGGGGGAGGGGAGAAGGGAAGAAAAAAAAAAGGTGTCGGGAGGGGGGGGGGGGGGGGGAGGAGGGAGGGATGTGT
>CBJNFW010000103.1:0-25738 GCA_966435935.1 uncultured Nocardia sp. | reverse complement strand
AGACGGTCGATCTCATCGTGGATCCGGCCGCGCTGGTCAATCACATGCTGCCCTACAGCCAACTGTTCGGCCCCAACGTCGGCGGAACCGCCGAGTTGATCCGATTGGCGATCACAGCGAGGATCAAGCCGTTCGTCTACATCTCCACGGTGGCGGTGGGCACCCAGGTCGATCCGGGCGAGTTCACCGAGGACGCGGACATCCGGATCGTGAGCCCGGCAAGGAAAATCGACGACACCTACGCCAACGGCTATGCCAACAGCAAATGGGGTGGCGAGGTACTGTTGCGCGCGGCGCACGACCTGTGCGGCCTGCCGGTCACGGTGTTCCGCAGCAACATGATTCTGGCCGAGCCCGTCTATGCCGGTCAGCTCAACGTGCCCGACATGTTCACCCGAATGATGTTGAGCCTGGCGCGAACCGGTATCGCGCCCGGGTCGTTCTACGAGCTCGATGCGGACGGGCAGCCGCAGCGGGCGCACTACGATGGCTTGTCCGTCGACTTCATCGCCGAAGCCATCGCGGTGCTGGGCGGCGGGCACGACGGCTACCGGACGTTTCATGTCATGAACCCGCACGACGACGGCATCGGGCTGGACCAGTACGTCGATTGGCTGATCGAGGCCGGGTGTCCGATTCAGCGGATCGACGACTACGAGGACTGGCAGCAGCGGTTCGAGGCCGCGTTGCGCGGCCTTCCTGAGGAACAGCGGCAGAATTCGATGCTTCCGTTGATGTCGGCCTTCCGCAGGCCGCTCGTGCCGACCCGGGGCGCACCGGGAACCGTGGACCGGTTCCGGGCCGCGGTGCGGGAGGCGAAGATCGGGCCGGACAAGGACATTCCGCAGATCACCGCGCCGATCATCGCGAAGTATGTCGCCGACCTGAGGTTGCTCGGGCTGCTGTGACCACCGGACGGTGAAGGCGGGCTCCCGTAGCGCGAGCCCGCCTTCATCACCTGACCGCAGCTGCGGGCCCGTCCGAGTTCGCCGCGCTGCCTATCTGGTTACCATGCGTATGCCTCGGGTGCGGGTTTGGTTCCGTTGGGTGCGGGTGTGGGGAACAGGTTGTCCAGCGCGGTGAGGGTGTCGGCGTCGAGGGTGATCTCCAGTGCGCGCTGCGATCCGTCGAGTTGCTCAATGGTACGGGGGCCGATGATCGGGCCGGTGACGCCGTCTTGCGCCAGCAGCCATGCCAGACCGACGTGGGCGGGGTCCTCGCCGAGGTCCGCGCACAGTTTCTCGTATCCCTCGAGGGCGTCACGGTGCTTGTCGAGTGCGGTAGTCATGCGGTTGGAGGTGCTGCGCGCGGTGTCGCCTTCCCGCTGCTTGCGCAGGACCCCGCCGAGCAGCCCGGACTGCAACGGCGACCATGGGATTACGCCGAGTCCATAGTGGCGGGCGGCGGGTAGGACTTCCAGTTCGATCCAGCGGGTCAGCAGGTTGTAGATGGATTGTTCGCTGACCAAGCCGAGGAAGTGGCGTGATCGAGCGGCTTCTTGAGCCTGCGCGATATGCCAGCCGGCGAAGTTGGAGGAGCCGAAATAGAGCACCTTGCCTTGTGTGTGCAGCAGTTCGAACGCGCCCCAGATTTCCTCCCAGGGGGTGTTCCGGTCGATGTGGTGCATCTGATAGAGGTCGATGTGGTCGGTTCCCAGGCGCCGGAGCGACTCGTCGCACGCCCGGCGGATATTCAGCGCCGACAGGCGGGATTCGTTGGGCCACTTGCCCATCGGGAAGTAGACCTTGGTGGCCAGTACGGTCTTCTCGCGTCGGCGGCCGCCGCTGGCGAACCAGCGGCCGATGATCTCCTCGGTGAGGCCCTGGTGGCCTACGGATCGATCGGTCATTCGGGTGCCGTAGGTGTTGGCGGTGTCGAAGAAGTTGATGCCGTGCTCGTGGGCGCGGTCCATGATGGCTCGGCTGTCTGGTTCGGAGGTTTCGGGTCCGAAGTTCATGGTGCCGAGTACGAGTCTGGACACGGACAGGCCGCTGCGACCCAGGTGGGTGTATTGCATTGTGCTGAAAGACCTTTCGTACGTTCAGTTCGGTGGCCGTTGTCGTCGGCTGGTTATCGGCCGGGGCAGCGATCACAGCTGTCGGACAGCGAAGATGCGACTACCTACACGACTCCCGAGACATGCAGACCGGCCTGCTCCGATTTCTCGATCCCCAGCCAGTCGAGTATCTGCTCGGTGTGCTCGCCGGGTAACGGGACCTCACCGGGAGTTCCCGCCGGTGTGCGATCGAAGCGGGGGCTGGCTGCGGGCTGAGTACCCGTAGCGGTGCCCAGGAGGGTGCCGCGTGCTGCCAGCTGCGGGTGCGACGCTGCCTCCGACAGGGATAGAACGGGTGCGACGCATGCATCGGTCGTTGCGAACAGGTCGGTCCATTCGTCCCGGGTCCTGCTGGCGAACAGCTCGGACAGCTTCTCGCGCAGGAGTTTGTGGTTCGCCGGGTCGCTGCGATCCGGCAGTTCGGTGGCGGCCGGACCCAGCACGCGCAGGAATTCTCCCCAAAACTGTTCCTCCAGAGCCGCGATCGCCACCTGTTTGTCGTCCGCGGTGCGGTAGATGCCGTAGTACGGCACCCCGCCGTCACTCCAATTGGAACCAGGGGCGTTGTTCCAGCGGCCCTGCGCGGCCATACTGCGAACGATTGTCGTGAGGCTGCTGACACCGTCCACTATGGCCGCATCGACGACCTGCCCGTGCCCTGATCGGGATGCCTCGTGCAGCGCGGCGACGATACCCAAGGCAAGGAATACTCCGCCACCACCCATATCGCCGATGATCGGAGGCGGCGTGACGGGAGTACCGTCCGAACCCACCAGGCTGTGCAGCGCCCCGGTCACGGCGAGATATGTCAGGTCGTGCCCCGCGGTGTGCGCTACCGGTCCGTCTTGGCCCCAGCCGGTCATCCGGCCGTAGATCAGGCGAGGGTTACGGGCGTGCACCACCTCCGGTCCCAGCCCGAGACGCTCCATCACGCCGGGGCGATAGCCCTCGATCAGTGCGTCGGAGCGATCGATCAGGCGCAGCGCGATGTCGAGCCCCGCCGGTTGGCGCAGATCGAGCGCGAGGGAGCGGCGCCCTCGATGCATGTGGTAAAGCCTGGGATCGGCCGCTGTGCGGCTACGTTCGTAACCGGAGGCCGACGATGGTTGTGGACGCTCGATCCGGATGACGTCGGCGCCGAGATCCGCTAGCAGCATCGCGGCGAATGGGCCGGGACCCAACCCGGCGAATTCGGCCACCACCACGCCGCGCAGCGGGCCAGTGCCTGGCGCCGGTGAATCCTGCGCTGTCACAGCGTGCTCCCTGCGTACCAGCGAGTGCGCGCGGTGTGCGAAGCAGTCATCGCAACCCTCCTATGTATAGATAACTAATTAAACTATAAGGGACTTCGCTGTGGCACGGTGCCACCGACGACCGGCAGCCCGGCGAATGAGCCCGTGAGCCGATCCCACGACCGACCGTCACCGAGGTGCATGCGCGCGGTCGCGGGGATGGTGATGTCGGGACGAAGTGGGAATGCTGGCGGCTCCGCGCGCGGACGGCTGTACGGCTTGGCCGCCGAGCGGTTCGGGTCGCTCGAGGCAGTCGTTATCCGCTCGATGATACGTGCAGTCAGATTTCGTCTATTCCGGGATTGTCCAGCCAGTATTCGCCATCCACGCGCACCAATTTCGGAGCCACCATGGTGACTTCTCTGGTCGCGGATGTGGTGAGTGGATCGCTTCCGGCGACTTCGAGTAATTGGCGCATCGTATGCATTGTAGGAGGCATCATCGACAATTCGCCGGTCTCACCCGCACGACGTGCCTCGCGCAGATCCAGCCAGATTCCGCGATCGGCTTCCGAGGCGAGGTCGCCGACATCTTGTCCGTCCGGCATCATGGCGATGAAGAATCGAGTGTCGAAGCGCCGGGGCTCGAATTCCGGTGTGACCCAGTGTGCCCACGGGCCCAGCAGATCCGCGCGCACAGACAGATCGTTGTCGGACAGGAATTGCGCGAAACCCAGAGTTCCTTTTTCCAACTCTGCTCGTGCCTGCGAGTATCGGACGGTATCGGTCGCGGTCACGCCATCCGCCGGGCCGGCCAGCAGTATGCCGGTCTCCTCGAAGGTCTCGCGGACCGCGGCGACCACCAGCGCCCGGCCGAGTTCGATTGTGCAGCCGAACTTTTCGGCCCACCAGGCAGGCGGAGGGCCGATCCAGCCGATCGCGGGGTCCGCATCCGTGCCCTCGACGCTCCCTCCGGGAAATACATGCATACCCGCGGCGAAATTCATCGTCGGCTGCCGCCGCATCAGGAAGGTCTGAAATCCCTCCGCGCCGGGCCGCAGCAGTACCACGGTGGCGGCGTCGCGCGGGGTGACGGCCACGCCGTCCCACGACTCCACCTTGTCTCTCGATCGTGCAGGCAGCGCTCGCATCGTTCAATCCTTCCGGGCTCGTTCCGAGCGTTACGATACTTTGCTTGCCTAAGCTCTTCCGTCGGTCGCCGGTCGCCGGACGCCGGGCGCCTGCATCGGCCCACCTGCACTGCGGGAACACCGTTCCCTGGGCGGCTTCGCAGGTGCGGCAGTATTCTGCGGGACGAGGCCCTGTTGGCATGTGAAATGCGTACGGTAATCGTCCCTGAGCGATTCCGGTCTCGTTCGCACGAGAAAGTGCTTTGCCCCGATCTGCTCACCATTGCGGGGCATGAATTCGACGCGGATGTAGGTGAAGATGGATCTGAAAGACAAGATCGTCGTGGTGACCGGTGGGGGGAATGGAATCGGGCGCGCATTGGGGCTCCGTTTCGCCGCCGAAGGCGTGGGAGCCGTCGTCATCGCGGATATCAAGGCCGAATGGGCGCATGGGACCGCCGAGAAGATCCGGGAATCCGGTACGCCCGCGCTGGGCGTCGGATGCGACGTCGGCGACCCTGAATCCGTGCGAGCACTGGTCGATCGGGCGTTCGAGAGTTACGGCGCGGTCGATGTCTTCTGCTCGAATGCCGGATATACCGACCCGGCTCCCGGGGATCTGAGTCAGCCCGTCGAGGCGTGGCGGAACATCGTCGATGTCAATCTGCTCGCCCACGTCTGGGCCGCCCGATGCGTGGTGCCGTCGATGATCGAACGGGGTGGCGGGTATCTGCTGCAGACCATCTCGTCCGCCGCGTTGATCACCGGGCCCTCGGCTCCCGGTTACACCCTGTCCAAGCACGGTGCCCTGGGCTTCGCCGAATGGCTGGCCCTCAATCACGGGCACCACGGCATCAAAGTGTCGTGTCTGTGTCCCAACGCGGTGTACACGGGAATGTTCGGCCGTGAGCCCGGCGACGGCGGCGAGCTACCGGACGTCGGTGGCCTCGGAGAGATCCTGAGCCCGGAACAGGTTGCGGATCAGACGGTTTCGGCGATGACAGGTCCGGAACCGTTCCTTGTCCTGCCGCATTCCCGGGTGGGGGAGTCCTTTCTGCGCAAGGCCACGGACTACGACGCCTGGATCGGTCGCACCGGCGACCGGTTGCGCCGCATGCAGGCCGCACGAACGCAGACCAACGGCGCTTGAGTCATCGGATGGATCTCACCGAGCATGTCGCGGGTGGTGACTGGTGACGATTCACCGGATCCACCGGGCCGGCCGATCCGTTACGGATAGGCCGGCGAGTTCGCGCGAGTGTGGGCGGCGTTCAGATGCTCAACGGCAGGGAGCCAAATCGCGGGATCGTGCTCGTACGGCGCGTAGAAGCTGAAGCGGTCGACCACATCGCCGAACCGCGCTTCGATGGCGGGGCCGAGTTGGTCTGGTTCGGCGACGATCGCGAAGGCATCGAGCACCTCATCATCGATCAGTCCGCCCATCTGCTTCCAGCGGTCCGGATCCTCGCTCTTGGACATCGCGGTCAGTTCGGCCCCGAGTTCGGTCCAGCCGTGGATGTCCAGCACCGAGCGGTAGGCGGGCGTGCTGCCGTAGAACGCGATCTGCCGTCGCACACCGTCGCGGGCTCGAGCCATCTGTTCGTCGGTACGGCCCGTGGCCACCATGCCGGACAGGTTGACCGAGAAGTCCGCAAAGGACCGCCCGGCCGTCGCGAGCCCTCGGCGGACCACGGGCAGCGTCTGCTCGCGGAGGAATCGCTCGGTGGTGAAGGGGTGCGGCAGCAGGCCGTCGCACACGGTTCCGGCCACTTCGGTCATCTTGTCGCCCACCGCGGCCAGGAACACCTTCGGCGGTCCCCAAGGGCTGGGTTCGGGGGCGAAGAACGGGGTCATCAGCGTGTGGTTGTAGAACTCGCCGCGAAAGTCCAGCTTCTCGCCGGTATTCCAGCAGTCCCAGATGGCGCGCATCGCTTGGATGAACTCGAGCATTCGCGCCGCGGGTTTGCTCCACGGCATGCCGAACCGTCGCTCGATGTGCGGTTTCACCTGGCTTCCCAGCCCCAGCAGAAACCTCCCCTGGCTGAGCAACTGCAGATCGTGGGCCGAATACGCCAGAGACATCGGATTGCGCGAGAACGCGAGTGCGATCGCTGTCCCGACTTCGAGTCGTTCGGTTGTCTGCAGGGCCGGCATGAGAGCGAGGAACGGGTCGCCGGTCGATTCGGCGCTCCACAGTGCGTCGTATCCGTCTCGCTCGGCCTCGATACCGGCCGCTGCCAAGGCCTGGAGACGCTTCGCCCCCATGGTCTCGGGTTTGGGCAGTTTGATGTCTACGTGCATTGCGACCAGACTCCGACCTCGCCAGTGATGCTGTGTTGCTATCTCGGACGGGCGGCTGGCCCGATTGGCCCGAGGGTCTTGCGTACCGAACAGCATGGAACCAGAAAACAGCGTAACTGTCTAACTATTAAACTTGCAAGAGTCTAACAACCTGATAGACTCTATCACATTCCTCTGGTGTCGCGGCTGCCGACCGGCGGGCCGAGCAACCGGCTCCGGGGAGGGTTCAGGACTATGAGAGGGCGTTCGCAATGGCGTTGATCAAAGACACAGTGGGGCAGCTTCCGTACAAGTTGCTCGACTTCGACCAGCACTCCTACGAGACCGACGATTGCTTCACCCGGCACATGCCGAAATCGAAGCTGGATTCGGCCGTTTACCCGATCACCTCCGCGACCGGCAAGAAGATCCTGTTGGCCAACGACCGGATCGTTACCGCGCTGGAGGCGAACCTCGACCAGGCGTATGTGCCGGGCTCCATGGTGGAGATGTTGAAGGCGCGTTCATCCGGCGAGGCGAGCGACGCCGAGCGGTTCTACGAGCCGATTCAGGCCGAATACCGGGACCGGGACGCGCGCGTCAAGCAACTGGGCGAGCAGCAGATCGAGCATTCGATCATGTATCCAGGTGGTTGGGCATTGATGGCCGAGGCATATCTGGAAGGGATCGACCCGCTGTACGACAACCTCGAGTCGTTCAACCGGTGGATGGCCGAGGACTGGGGCTTCGCCTACAAGAACACCATTTTCGCACCCGCGATGCTGTCCCTGCGGGACCTGGACCGCGCCTGCGCGGAACTCGACCGGGTCCTCGCCGAGGGTGCGCGGTTCGTCATGCTGGCCCCCGGACCGGCCTACGGCCGCTCGCCCGGCGACCCCTACTTCGATCCGTTCTGGTCTCGGATCAACGAGGCGGGCGTGACGATCGCGTACCACATCTCCGAGTTCCACTATCAGGCCAACGTCGCGAGCCAATGGGGCTGGGGGCTGGTCCCGCCCTTCCAGTTCTCGGCGTGGCAGTGGCAGAACACCTATGGTGAGCGCCCGATCACCGATACGCTCTCGGCGCTCATCTTCGACAACCTCTTCGGCCGTTTCCCGAATATTCGGGTTCTGGTCAGCGAATTCGGCGCAGAATGGGTGCCGCATTTCATCCGGCACATGGACAAGAGCCGGGGTATGGCTCGCAACGGCCGCTGGCTCGGCGGCCAGTTGTCCGAGCGGCCCAGCACGATTTTCAAGAAGCACGTCCGGGTGGTTCCGTATCCGGAGGACGACACGATCGATCTGGCCGATCGCCTCGGCGGGGTGGATTGCCTCGTGATGGGGTCGGACTGGCCGCACGCCGAAGGGTTGCGCGAGCCGGCGGACTTCTATGCGAAGGTCGAAGGACTGGGTGAGGAACGACGCCGGATCTTCCTGCGGGACAACGGCCTCGAATTGATCAAGCGCTGAGCCGAAAACGTCGAGATGCCCGCGCTGCTCACGCGGGCATCTCGGTCTGTGCGACGCAAGCTGTTTCAGACGGCCGGCCGGCGCGATGCGAACCGGTCGCTCCGGATCTCTGGGAACGGGATTTATGACGAACAACCTTTCTGATGCCCCGCGTATCAGCGATCTGGAAATCCATCCGGACAACCGGATCATCTTCGGCGCTGCCGTGGAGGAGCGAATGCGGTTGTCGGCGTGGCTGATGACTCCGGGACGGGTGGCTGTTTCCGCGCCGTTGCGCGCCGCTGCCTCGGAGCCACGGCGGCCGGTCGAGCCGATACGGCTCTCGGTGCTCGCCGACGCGGCGACCGGGCTCAGCGTGCTGACTGCGGGAGGGTATGAATCCTGCGCGACAGCGGAACTGCGTGTGGACATCCTCGGCGCACCGGCGGCCGGGGCGACGTCCCTGCAGGCGCAGGGGATGACGCTGGCCATCGAATCCGGCGTCGGTATGTCGCGCGCCGATATCCACGACGATCTGGGCACACCGATCGCCCACGCGGTCGGCATCATGGCCATCGGCCGGCGGTCTGCGGGAGTGCCGGACATCGGACCGGCGCCGGTTCGCGCGCAGTTCGATCCCGCGGACATCCGGGTGTCGGTGCTCGGCGCCGGTGAGTGCGTTGCGAGCATCGAGCCCGCCATGAGCAACAGCGGCGGCATCGTGCACGGCGGGGTGCTGATGAGTTTGGCGCATGCCGCGCAGGACGCGTTCGAACGAACACTGGATGGCAAGTCGCGGCGGATCCGGTTCGCCGTCGATTACCTGCGTCCTGTACCACCCAGGGGTGAGCTGCGGATGTGCTCGACGCTGGAGCGTGGCGGCCGCAAGCTGCGCTCGATCCGAACCGAGCTCGTGCGCGAAGATGGCAAGGTCGTCGCCGTCGCGACGGGGATCGGTGCAATGGTGACCGAGACCGTGGAGGTATGACGACATGACAGCGGAAACATCGAATCGGGCGAAGGCGCAGACGATCGTCGACGCGCTCCGCGGCGCGGTTGACCGAGCCGTGGCAGCGGTAGGCTCCGGCGAAGAAAACCAGGTGGTTTCCTACGATGTCGCCTCGGTGTCGTCGGGGGTGGCCGCGGCGGCCGAGTTGACGCGCGCCGGCGGGCACGACACCGACGACGACGCCGATCTGGCGCTGGTATTCGCTGCGGACGTCGCAGCGGATCTGGCCGGGCGTATCGCGGGACGCGAAGCGCTGTGGGGTTCGGAGCCCACGCTCCTGGAGGACATCGCGGACGAGGTCGCCGCAGGTCGGGACCCGGCGTTGCTGGATCGGGTCGCCGAACGGGTGTATCGCACGCGCGAGGCCGGATCCCGCCGGATCCCGCCGGATCTCGAACTGGTCCGGGACACCTTCCGGCGGTTCGCCGAGGAACGGGTGATGCCCGTCGCCCAGCGCATCCATCGCGAGGATGCCGACATCCCGCGGGAAATACTCGACGAATTGTCCGCCCTGGGCTGCTTCGGCCTGTCGATTCCCGCCGAGTACGGCGGATTCGCCGAGAACGGCCCAGACGAACTGCTGAACATGGTGCTGGTCACCGAGGAGCTCTCCCGTGGTTCGCTCGGGGTCGCGGGCTCGCTGATCACGAGGCCGGAGATCATCGGCACCGCGATCGCGCGAGGGGGAACCGAGGAACAGAAGAAGCACTGGCTCCCGCTCATCGCGACCGGAGAGAAGTTGTGCGGCGTCGCGGTTACCGAACCCGATCGGGGCTCGGACGTCGCATCGATGACCACCAGCGCGGTCCGTGACGGCGACGACTGGTTGCTCTCGGGCGTCAAGACGTGGTGCACCTTCGCCGGGCGCGCGAATTATCTGCTGGTGCTGGCCCGGACCGACCCGGACCGCGCGACCGGTCATCGCGGCCTGTCCCTGTTCGTGCTGGAGAAGCCCTCCTTCGACGGGCACGACTGGCAGATGACGCAGGGCGGGGGCGGTGTGATCGAGGGCCGGGCGATCGCCACCCTCGGATATCGCGGCATGCATTCGTTCGAGGTTCGCCTCGATCGGTGGCGGGTGCCCGGGGACAGTCTGATCGGCATGGACGATGGCCTGGGCCGAGGCTTCTATTTGCAGATGCAGGCATTCGCCAACGCTCGTCTGCAGACCGCGGCCCGTGCGGTCGGTGTGATGCAGGCGGCTCTGGAACTGGCTCTGGACTACAGCGCACAGCGGTCGGTATTCAAACGTCCCCTCGCGGAGTACCAACTGACCCGGGCAAAGATCGCCCGGATGGCGGCGTTCATCGCCGCGTGCCGGACGTTCACGCACAGCACCGCGCGCGCCGTGGTGAACAATGGCGGGCAACTCGAGGCCGCTCAGGTCAAGCAATTGGCATGCCGCGCGGCCGAATGGGTGACGCGCGAGGCGCAGCAATTGCACGGCGGGTACGGCTACGCGGAAGAATTCACCATCTCACGGTTGTTCGTGGATTCTCGGGTGTTGTCCATCTTCGAGGGCGCCGATGAGGTTCTCGCACTGCGGGTGATCGCGCGACAACTGTCCACGCCGAAGAGTTGAACTCAGGAATCGGTGCGGCGGCGATGTCGCTACAGCCTGTGCTCGCGGATGGCGGTGTGTCCGGGCGCCCCGTCCGGCTCGGGTGCCCGGAACAGACACCAGCCATCAGAATGTCTGATCCCGACGGTCGGTACGAAACTGCGGGCAGGGTGTCCGCAGACCGCACACGGGCACCCGTAGAGCGGAAATTCGTTGGGACCCATGTAAGAACCTCCCCTGACGTCGATGCCGAGTTGTCTGGGTGACCTGCGCTGCACGTGCAGGTGCCTCCTCCCCGGCCTATGCAATTATAGTACAATTAATTAACTGATAGCCGCAGTGCACGCGGATGGTCGGTAGCTGGCGAAAGGAGGCTGGGTGGACGTCGGATCGACCGGCGGGCGGGAATGGTGCCCTGCGGCAGTCGGTCGGACACCGCCTTTTCGGCGGCACCCGCCAGATTCAGCGCAACGGTATCGCCGAGGGTGTGGGCCTACGGGCCTGCTGAACATGCTGTCGCATCGCAACGATGCAGAGTGAGAGGATGAAAAGGCCATGCGCCGCACGATTTTCGAGCCGGAGCACGAACAGTTCCGGCAGACCGCGCGTACATTCTTCGAGAAAGAATGTGTCCCGCATGTCGAGGAATGGGAGAAGGCCGGCAAGACATCGCGTGAGGTTTGGCTGAAGGCGGGAGAACTCGGCCTCCTCGGCTGGGAGGTTCCCGAGGAATTCGGCGGGGCCGGCATGGTGGATTTCCGATTCAACGCCATCCTGAACGAGGAATACTGGATGACGGGATCGGTCGGGGTCGGATTCGGTGTGCAGAACGACATCCTGGCTCCGTACCTGATCGACCTTACGACCGACGAGCAGAAGCAGCGGTGGTTGCCGAAGTTCGTCTCCGGAGAGATGATCACCGCGATCGCGATGTCCGAGCCCGGCGCGGGGTCGGACCTCGGTTCGGTCCGGACCACAGCCCGTCGAGAGGGCGACTCGTACGTCATCAACGGGTCGAAGACCTTCATCTCCAACGGCCTGCTCGCTGATCTGGTCGTCGTCGCCTGTAAGACCGATCCGTCTGCCGGACACAAGGGCGTCAGCCTGATCGCCGTGGAGACCGGGATGCCGGGTTTCACCCGGGGGCGCAAGCTGGACAAGATCGGCCAGCATTCTGCAGATACCGCCGAACTGATTTTCGAGGATGTGCGGGTGCCGGTGGAGAATCTGATCGGTGAGGAGAATCGCGGTTTCTACCACCTGATGCGCAATCTGCCGAAGGAGCGCCTCGGCATCGCGGTGCATGCGGTGGCGGGAGCTCGCCGGGCCTATGAATTGACCGTGGCCTACGCCAAGGATCGCAAGGCGTTCGGTCAGGCCATCGGCACCTTCCAGGTGAATCGTCACGCGCTGGCCGAGATGCAGACCAAGATCGAGGTCATGCAGACGTACTTGGATCAGTGCATCATGGCCGCGAACGCGGGCGAGCTGACCGCGCAGGAAGCCGCCGGCGCGAAATGGTGGACCACTGAGACACAGTGGGAGATCACCGACCGCTGTCTGCAGTTGCACGGCGGATACGGATACATGAACGAGTACGAGATCGCCCGGCTGTGGCGAGATGTGCGAGTGCAGCGGGTGTACGGCGGAACCAACGAGATCATGAAGGATCTCATCGGCCGATCGATGGGCCTGTAGCGAGCGGGTCGCCGGGGGCGGCGGCGCTCGCCGCAGCCCCCCGTTCAATCCCCGGACGGCGTCGCCGCGGTGGCGGAACCGGATGTCTTCGAACGGCGTTCGAGATTCCTCGCCGCGGCAGCCCGTTGGTTCGGGCTGCCGACGATGGCGTGCATCGCCGCGCGCTCGGCCGCGAGACCTTCCTCGAACGAGTCGATGGCCAGCATTCGCACCAGTTCGCGCACGGCGTCGGGATTGCGTTCGGCGATCTGCGCGGCCTGGCGTAACGCGGCATCGACGGGATCGTCGGCCACCTGTGTCGCCAGGCCGAGCCGCACGGCCTCGACACCATCGACGATCCGGCCGGTGAGGATCATTTCCAACGCCACGTCCTTGCCGACCAACCGGGGCAAGAGCTGGGTGCCGGTCATATCGGGCGTCAGGCCCCAGTTGATCTCCAACGACCCCAATGAAGCATCGGGCGCGACGATGCGAATGTGGGCTCCCAGGGCCAGTTGCAGCCCGGCGCCCAGAGCCGGTCCTCTGACCGCCGCGATCACCGGCACCGGCAGGTTCCGGAAGCCGAGGACGGCGCGCTGACCTCTGCTCAGGCCGGGAATTCCGTCCTGTGCCAGCTGGGCGGCCCGCTCATCCGCGTCGGCGGCTCGGAATGCGCCGCCACCGGCCATCGCACGAAACGCGGTCAGGTCCAGACCGGCGCAAAAACCTCTGCCCGCGCCGGACAACACCACAGCGCGCAAATCGTCCCGCTTACGTAAAGCCGCAGCGGTGCACAACAACCCGTCGTACATCGCGTCGTCGAGTGCGTTGAGCTTGTCGGGGCGGTTCAGTCGCACATCAGCGACGCCGCCGACCATCGAGCATTCGACACGTTCCGACACGTTACGACACATCCTTTCTCGATCCCATCCGCCGTTGATCGGCCCGCCGCGACGGTCCCGGCGATCACTCAATCCCACAATTTCCCGCAAGGGAGCCACGGCAGCGTCGGATCGACGTCGTGGTCGAGCACGACCCTGATGTCGGATGGCCAAGCCCGCATGGCTGCCTCGAAGTTCATGCCCTGGCGCAGGCTCGCACGGAATTCCAGGTGTAGCTCGTTCATCGCGAGCTGAATTCGGCAGCACGCTGCCGATGCCTGTTCCTGTTGAGCAGCCCATGTTCCGGGCATGGCGGACTCCTTCGTCCCTCTTCCTGGTGCCGGCGTCTGCGCCGACCATGATTACAGCGATCGAACCCCAGATTGAAAGCTAAATTATATAGCGATATAGGCAGTGTGGGAAGACTTCCGACCCGCCGCCGGAGAACCGCATCACCTGCGCCGCCGTGGGCCGGGACGGCACGGTCGGCTACGCGCCCGACGATTTCCGAGCAGAAATACAGGCCAGGCATCTGGCCGCGATGTGAAAAGCCATCGTCCACACCTTCGGGACCGCCGACGACCGCATCCGCGGGCACTCGCAGGTCCTCGAGTACACATCCGCGGTCCACGCGCAGGCCGGGCCCATCTTGCGATCCTTCGGCCCGATCGTCACCCCGGGCGTGCTGGTCGTTCCTTGTCGCGAGACTGCGAGGATCGCGGCGGCGGTGCCGGACCGAGCCGCCGGCCCCGGCCGGCCTTCGGATCTGCGCGTCGTCCGTGCCGAACTCGGGGAGGGCGGCACGGGTGTACTCATCGAGTCGGGCTCCGGTCCCATCGCCGGTTCGTGGCACTCGATGGCGGGCTGGCAGCGATGTGGTCGGAGTCGGTTGTCAGCTGGGGCGTTGTTCACGCGGCATACTCAGCAGGCGCTCGGCGATGATGTTGCGCTGTACCTGGCTGCTGCCGCCGTAGATCGTTTCGGCGCGCGAGAGCAGGAACGCGCGCATCAGCGGATGAAGTTCGTAATCCTCGTTGGTGACTGTCGCGTCCTCGGCCAGGACCTCGCTGGCCAGTTCCAGCAGCTGCTGATGCCGGGTCGAGGCGAAGAGCTTGCTGGTGGTCGCTTGCGGTCCCGGGGTGCGACCGGCCCGCACCTCGGCGATGGTGCGCTCGTTGGTGGCGCGCATCAACCGGACGGTGACCCATGCCTCGACCAGGCGGTCTTGCAGACCGGCCGGGATATCGCGAGTCCGGGCGATCTGCAGCGCCTGGTCGATCTGCCGCTCGAAGCCGAGCTGTACGGGCATCAGCAGGCTGCCGCGCTCGACCTGCAGCGCGCTCATCGCCACCCGCCAGCCGTCGTGCACCTGACCGACGACCGCGTCGGCCTTGGTGCGGGCGCCGTTGAGGAAGATCTCGCAGAATTCGACCGCGCCGGAGAGGTTTCTGATCGGATTGATCTCCACTCCGGGCTGGTCCACCGGGATGACCAGCAGGGAGATGCCCTTGTGCCGGGTCTGCTGAGGGTCGGTCCGGCACAGCACGTACAGCCAGTCGGCGTACTGGCCGAAGGTGGTCCAGATCTTGTGCCCGTCGACGACCCATTCGTCGCCTTCGAGGCGGGCTCTGGTCCGCAGCGAGGCCAGGTCCGAGCCCGCCTCCGGCTCGCTGAAGCCCTGGCCCCAGAACTCCTCGGTCGCCAGGATTTTCGGCAGGAACCGTGCCTTCTGGGCATCCGAGCCGTGCATCAAAAGGGTCGGCCCGAACAGGTCCTGCCCGTGTACGCCGACACGGTACGGTGCGCCCGCGCGCGCGGACTCCTCGTTGAAAATGATCTCGTATGCCAACGGCGCGCCTCGGCCGCCGTACTCGACCGGCCAGGTAATGCCGAGCCAGCCGGCCGCGGCCAGCTTCTTCTCCCACCGCAGCCGAAGTTCCCAGAACTCGGCGTCGTCGGCGCTGCCGACCCCGGGGTGTTCGGCGAATTCGCCGAGCAGGTTCTCCTGCAGCCAGTCGCGCACCTCGGCTCGGAACGCCGCTTCGTCCTCGGAGTCGAACGAGGTCTCGCTCGTCTGGTGACGGCTGGGTTCGGGCGCGGCGATCAGCATGGCCGCGAGTTGTTCGCGGTGCCACGCCGGGGTGCCGAAGATCATGTGCGAGGACTGGGCTCGTTTCAGGTACAAGTGAGCCGGATGTTCCCAGGTGAAGCCGATTGCTCCGTGGATCTGGATGCAACTCTTCGCCGCCGAGAAGAAGACCTCGGAGCAGAAGATCTTGGCCGCGGCCGCGGCATAGGGCAGGTCCGGTGGACGCTGACTCAGCGCGCGCAGGCCGTCGTACACCGCCGAACGCGCCGCCTCGACCTCGGTCAGCATGTCCGCGCACATGTGCTTGATCGCCTGGAACGAACCGATAGGGCGGCCGTACTGCACCCGGATCCCGGCATAGTCGACCGCGAGCCGCAGGGTCCGCTCGGCCCCACCGACCTGCTCGGCGGCGAGTAAAACGGCAGCGGCGTCCTGGATGCGCCGCGCCAGTGCGGGGCCCTGCACAACGGTACCGAGCAGGCGGGCCGGTGTGCGGTCGAACCGTAGATGTGCCTGCTGCCGGGTCTGATCGACGGTCGGGATCGCAGCGGTGGACAAGCCTTGGGCATTGTGCTCGACGAGGAAAACCGCAGGCTCCGCATCGATATGCGCGACGACGACGATCAACTCCGCGTTCGCGCCATCGATGACGTGACGTTTGTCGCCCGAGAGCAGCCAGCGGTCTCCACTGTGTTCGGCGCGGGTGCCGATGTCCCGTGGCGACCACCGCCCAGCGTTCTCGGTCAGTGCCACCGCGCCGGTGAGCCCGGCCACGAGCCGAGGGAGATGATCTTGCATGGCTTCCAGGTCGCCGCTGGCGGTGATCGCTTCGATCACGAGCGCGGTGGACAGCAACGGACCGCTGTACAGCGCACGGCCGGCTTCTTCCAGGACAATGCCGAGTTCGACGTGCCCCGCGCCGGCGCCTCCGTGTTCTTCGGCCACTGCCAGGCCCAGTGCACCGATCTGTTCGTTGAGCTGTTTCCAGACCTGTGGGTCGTACCCGGGTGAGGTGCCCATGAGGCGACGCACGTCCTGCTCATGGCACCGCTTACCGAAGAATTCGCGGACGACCGCCCGCAGCTCGAGCTGCTCCTCGTTCAGCGTAAGGCTCATGTGAGAGGTACTCCTCCAGGCGTCGATCATCCAAGTTGTAACATAGTTGCAAGTTGATAGTATCTATCGCAAGATCCCGGTCCTGGTGGCTGACTCCAGTAGCGAGGACCGCGCTAATTAGATGTACTATTTAACGATATCGTACCGAACGCCGGTGGTGTGCGGCCATCGCGCAAGCGCTGTGGCCGAGGCGGTCAAAGAGGCCCCCTGTGAAGACCGACAGCGGATCGTCGTCTGCCGAGCGCAGCGCCGCCCAGTTCGGCGGTGTCGCGCGGACGGGGATTCGCTAGGCGTCAGCCTGGGTCGTCCGTCCGATCGCCTCGACTCCGGCCCCGCGGCCTTGGCGCGGCCTCCCCGGGGCGGCAAAGCTCGGGTCTCCCTGTGGAGGGGGGTCCTTTGCCGCGGCCGCATGGTCGGTCCACCCCAGGGTATTCCCTATACCGACAGCTATTGTCTAAATAGTTATTTTATTATATTAATAACGTCGGAGGGTTGTGTCGTTGAATGGAGGTTGTCTTGAGTAGCGTCGAGGAGCAGCAGGCGGTACGTCGGGAGTGGTTCCGGGAACACTGGCAGCGTGGCGTTGCCTTCAACGCCTTTGCGGGCTTGACCATCGATCAGTGGGACGCGAACGGACTCTCGGCTCGCCTGGCGTATCGGCGCGAGTTGTCCGCGCACGACGGGATCTTTCACGGCGGGGTGATCGCGGCGGTCATCGACACCTGCGCTTCCGGTGCGGTCATGGCAGGTCACGACTTCACCAAAGGGAGCCGACTGACCACGATCTCGCTGTCGGTGCAGTACTTCACTGTGGCGCCGGGAGAGAACCTGGCTGTGCATGGAACCTGCCTGCGCCGCGGTCGCTCGGTGCACTTCGCCGAAGCGCAGGTTTTCGGTGCTGACTCGAACAAGTTACTCGCTTCGGGTCAGGTCGCGGTCAGTATCTCGGGCGAGCGGCCGGGGCTCGAACCGATCGGTCAGCTATAGTTTAATAAATTATCTATTTTTAGGATGGTCTCATGCCTGAGGGAGCGCCAGTTGCAGAAGCCCCCGGCGCGTTGTTCGAGACGGTCGCATGAGCGCGCCGGTGTCGAAGATGAATACCGAGACGGTCGCGGATCCGTCCGAGCTGGGCATTGACCCGCACAAGCTCGACATCCTGCTGCGCCGGGTCCGGCTCGAGGTCGAACATGGGCCGCTGCCATCGATCCAGGTCGCGGTCGCACGCAACGGCCGGCTGGCCGCCGCGTGCGAGTGGGGGGAGAGCTCACCGCGCTATCTCCTGCAATCGGTGGGCCGCACGATCGTCGCCAGCGCGCTGTGGAAACTCATGGGCGAGAACAAGATCGATGTCACGGTGCCGGTAGCCTCGGTGATCCCGGAGTTCGCCGCCAATGGCAAGGCCGAGGTGACGATCGAGCAGGTTCTGACCCATACCGCCGGATTCCCCTTCGCGCCGCTGGGTTATCCGAAGATGGCCGACCGGGAACTGCGATTGCAGGCATTCGCCAAGTGGCGTTTGGACTATCCGCCCGGCGAGCGGCTGCAGTTCCACCTCACCTCTTCCGCGTGGCTGATCGCGGAACTGGTGGAGCGGTGTTCGGGCCGGCCGCTGCCGGAGTACCTGCGTGAAGAGATTGCCGAACCGCTCGGGCTCGGATTCGTGCTGGGAGCTTCGAAGCAGGAGCAGGCCCGGACCGTCGCCCCAATGGTCTGCACCGACGGCGACGGCTCCCAGGTCGATCCGTGGGGACCGTGGTACCTGAACAATCCGGACATCGTCGCGGCGGGGGAACCGTCGCATACGGTCGTGGCGTCGGCCTCCGATGTCGCGCTGCACTACCAGGCACTGCTGCATTCACGCTTGTGGCGTCCCGGGACGGTGGAGGACGCTATCCGGCCGCGAGTCATCGCAGTTCCGGAGGGGGAGCAGATCTACGGCGGCGCCACCCGCCGGGTCGGGGTCGGGCTGTTCGTGCTCGTCACCGGTCCCGACGCTGGAATGTGGATGCCCTCGGTCGGTTCGCCGCGCACGTTCGGCCACGGCGGAGCCGCCTATCAGCTCGCGTTCTGCGACCCGGACAGCGGAGTCTCTTTCGCGATGCTGTCCAACGGATATCCGATGTCCGGCTACGACTATTCCCCAGGTGGCGTGGCGACGATCAGCAATATCGGAAATCTGGCCGCAGACCTGGTCGCGGCCTAGCCCCAACGTCTCACGGAGGAACACCATGCCATTGAAGACCGAATCCGACGTGTTGCTCGTCGAGGAAGCCGACGGCGTCGCGATCGTGACTTTGAACCGTCCCGACCAGATGAACGCCTTCGATTCGGAACTGCACGAACAATTCCCCCGGCTCATCGCGACGGTGGACGACGATCCGGCCATTCGTGCCGTCGTGCTCACCGGCGCGGGCAGGGCCTTCAGCGCGGGAGGGAACCGTGACGATTTCGCACGTTTCGCGACCGACTACCCGGCTCGGCGGCAAGCGATGCGCCAGGGCCGGCGGCTGGTCGATGCGATGGTGAACCTCGAAGTGCCGATCATCGCTGCCGTGAACGGCCCTGCGGTGGGCTTGGGGTGCACCCTGGCCACCCTCTGCGATGTGGTGTTCATCGCCGACAACACCTTTCTGGCCGATCCGCATGTGAAGGTGGGGCTCGTCGCCGGTGACGGTAGTGCGGTGACGTGGCCGTTGTTCACCAGCCTGTTGCGTGCCAAGGAGTACCTGCTGACCGGTCGGCGGATTCCCGCCGCCACGGCGGTCGAACTTGGACTGGCGAACCATGCGGTGCCTGCCGGCGAGTTGCTCGAGCATGCCACCGCTCTGGCTGCGGAGATTGCCGCACTGCCGCCGCAGGCCGTACGGGAGACGAAGAGCGTGCTCAATCAGCACTTGCGTCAAGCCGCGGTGTCGACGCTGGGAATGGGGCTAGCGGCCGAGACGGAGTCGCACGACCGCGATGAGTACCGCACGATCGCGTCGCAACCGTAGGTACGAGCGCCGGGTCGCCGACCGGCCCCGGCAGCGCTGTCCGGGGCCGCCTGGATGGGCCCCGCGCGTCGTAGATTACCGTCCTCACCACGGGAAATATGTGTTGCCTGGTAGGTTCTCGTATGATCAATCGAACTAGTGCAACTATCCAGCGAGGTTGTCTCATGGCGGCACGGACGAGCAATGCGCAACAAGTCGCGTCCGACGGGGGTGCCGTCGGCAATGTCGGGCGGCAAATGAGAGTGCCCAAGATGGCTGAGATGATCGCTGGTCATCTCCGGCGGCAAATCGTGGTGGGCGAACTCACCGAGGGAGCTGCGCTGCCGTCGGAGACGGAGCTGATGGCGCAGTTCGACGTCTCCCGGCCAACACTGCGCGAGGCGTTTCGAATTTTGGAGTCCGAATCGCTGATCAACGTCCGGCGCGGGGCCCACGGCGGCGCTCGGGTCCAGCTACCCGACCCTCAGGTGGCCGCGCGGCATGCTGCGGTGATTCTGCAACTGCAGCGCACGACGCTGGAAGATCTCTATGAGGCGCGAATCGTCATCGAGCCGCCCTGTGTGGCATTGCTGGCAGAATTGCGTTCGCAAGAAGCTCTGGAACGGCTTCGCGCGGCATTGGCCGAGCACGACGCGGTAGCGGACGATCCGATGCGCTCCATTCAGATCCATATCGCATTTCACTCGCTGTTGATCGAGCTGACCGGAAATCAGACGTTACGTTTGCTGATGGGCACGCTCGAGAGCATCATCGACATGGCCAATAAGTCCCAGGTGGAGTCCACTGCCGGTTCTGCTTTGCATGATCGTGCGAGCAGAAAAGGCCTGGCCGCGCACCACCGTATCGTCGACCTCGTCGAGGCGCGCGATGCGCTGGGGGCCGAGCAGTTGTGGCGTAAGCACCTCACCGAGGCGCGCGATTATCTGGTCCGTCCCGACATCCAGACGGTGCTGGACCTGATGGGCTGATCCGGCTCGCGCATGTCCGGACATCCGCTCACGCCTCCCGCGCGTAATCCACTCGCGGATGAGGCGGGCGGGGCGACCATAGGGGCGACTCACAACAGTGTGCGCGGGTTTCGTATTACTCTCCGAGAGAGCATGCACTTCCTGCGTAGAATCACGTCGTGGCGGGTTTCGGTTGCCTGTACAGGGGCGGTCCGGACGACGCATTGAAGGTTTCGATTTGCCGGTAGCGCAACGCGACTGCGTGATCGGCAGTGAGCTTCGAAGAGGTGGCTCGGCATGGTTTCGGCACGTCGTGTGCCAGTCGGGAACCTTCCCGCGGAGCTGACCAGCTTCGTGGGTCGGCGCGCGGAGTTGTTCGAGCTGAAACAAGCTCTCTCCTCGACACGGTTGGTGACGCTCACCGGCGCCGGCGGTGTGGGCAAGACGCGATTGGCGCTGCGGGCGGCAGCGTGGTCTCAACGCGCGTTCCGGGATGGTGTCTGGTTCGTGGACGTCTCACCTCTGCGTGATCCGGAACTGGTAGTCCCCGCCGTCGCGGCCGTTCTCGGCCTACCGGATGCACGCAGCAGGTGGGAGCCCCAGGCGCTCGCCGATCGGCTCGCCGACCGGGAGATGCTGCTCGTCCTGGACAACTGCGAGTACCTGAGTTACCCGTGTGCCGTCCTGGTGGACGTCGTGCTCAAGTCGTGCCCCGGCGTTCGGGTGTTCGCCACCAGCAGGCAGCCACTGGAGGTGTCGGGAGAGCAGTTGTTCGAAGTGCGGCCATTGCCTGTGCCGACATCGGCGCATACCTCGCTGTCGGATCTGCGGCGTTTGGATGTGGTCGCGTTGTTCGTCGACCGGGCACGGGCGGTAGACCCCGATTTCGAGCCTGCCGGTGACAATGTGCGAGCGATCGTCGATCTGTGCGCCAGGCTGGACTGTCTCCCGCTCGCCATCGAACTCGCGGCAGCGCGCGTGCGGCATTTGTCCGTCCGTCAGATCGCCGAACGGCTCGATGAGCATTACGAGCTGCTACATTCCGACAGCCGCCTCGTCGCGCCGCGCCAGCGCAGTCTGCGGTCGTTGATCAGCTGGAGCTTCGACCTGTGTACCGGGCAAGAGCAGACGCTGTGGGCGCGACTGACTGTCTTCTCCGGAACATTCACCGCCGAGGCCGCCGAATCGGTGTGCGCCGGAGGCCCGCTCGCTCCGGAAGCCATCCTGGACACCCTCGCGGGTCTGGTGGACAAGTCGATCGTCACAACGCGGAAACGCGATGGTGTCGTCCGTTACCGGATGCTCGACACCATCCGGACCTTCGGGCATGAGCGACTCATCGCCTCGGGCGAGGTGGCACCGTTGCGTCGACGTCATCGCAATTATTACGGCGTCACCAACGCGCGGCACTACCGGACATGGTTCGGACCCGGACAGGTCGAGACCATGCGGTGGATCGCGGCGGAGCGCGACAATCTGCGCGCGGCGATCGAGTTCGCGCTGACCGAACCTGGTCAGGAGGTGCTGGGCGCCATGCTGGGGGCGGCGGTGGGCGGTGTCAGTATGCGCAGCGGTATGGTCCGGGAAGGACGCCGATGGATCGAGCGGGCATTGTGTCTGGACACTCCCCGAGCCGAGGTCGCCATTCTGCTATGGGTCGGCGGGTGGTGCGCGCTGTTGGAGGGCGAATTGGACGCGGCCCAGCGAATGCTTGCCGATGCCCGATCGGCGGCCACCCAGGTCGGAGACCGGCGGTCGGCCTCGATCGCCGCGGCGTTGACCGGAAGTGTCCGGCTGCAACGGGGCGATTTGCCGGGCGCGGTAGAGGTGTTGACTTCCGCGCGCGAACTGGCCGGCGACGATCCGATGGGGCGGGTCATCGCCGAGACACGGCTCGGCGTCGCGTACTACCGCCGCGGCGATATAGAGCAGGGGATTGCGCTGTGCGAACAGGCGGTCGCCGTATGCGAGGCACACAGCGATCTTCGGCACCGTTCCGAGGCGCTGTGGGAGCTGGCCACGATGTACTGGGAGCAGGGTGAGCTCGAACGAGCGGACACGGCGGTCCGCGAAGCGCTGCGCATCCACAGATCCTTCGACAATCTCGTCGGAGGGGCGCAGTGCTTCGAAACGCTCGCGTGGATCGCCGGGCGCAGGAACCGGTTCGAGCGCGCGGCCCAACTGCTCGGGGCCGCGGACTCGGTCTGGCAGGCGTCCGACTCGCACCAAATACCGCAACTCGCGGGTCACCGGGAACGGCTGGCGCAGGAATGCCGCACAGCGCTCGGCGAGCGAAAGTACCGGGAGACACATCGCCGTGGTGTTCGGAGTTCGATCGCGGAGAACATAGCTTTTGCTCTGGAAGAGGCTCCCGCGAAAGTACAGGAGTCCGAGTGGATTCAGGAGCTGGAACTGCTGACCCAGCGCGAGCGTGACGTCGCGGGATTGCTCGCGGACGGCCGGAGCAACAAGGAGATCGGCGCGGCGCTGGTGATCTCGCCCCGCACGGTGGAAGCGCACGTCGAGCACATTCTCGCCAAACTCGGTTTCTCGTCGCGGTCGCAGGTCACCGCCTGGATGTCCGCCATGCCTTCCAGCGTCGCCTCGGTGTGATCCACGTCCTCGGCCGGCGCGGTGGCCACGATTACGTAGTTTCACGAATGTGATCGGCGCCACTTCAGGGGATTCTTGGATTCGGGTCGAGTTGCAGCCGCGTCCGTGGCCCAGCTCGACCATCACATCCGCAACGATGCAACCCCAGAGGAGTTCGGTCCGATGAATGCCGTGCAGCCGATCCTGTTGAACCAGCGCCACCGGAACCTGCAAGCCGAACCGTCGTGGCGCGGGGACGCGGTGCATCAGGCGGCTGTCGGTTGCCTGGAGGGACTGCTGGAAGCGGCTCCGGCGGGGATCCTCAGAACGTCTCTGGCCGAGTTGGCGTCGCGGTATCCGCAGTTCGACAAGAGCCAGGTCCGCGCCGCGGTGGCGGGGCTGGATCGAGCCGACCACCGAGTGTCGGCGGACCCGCGTGTCGTGGACGAGGATGTTGTTTTCCGGATCGTGTGGGCGCCGGTAACCGCGGTCGTGAATCTGATGCTCGACTGGGATCTGCTCGTGCTCGAGATCTCCGATTCCGAACTGGCGGACTGGTTGCGCACGCCGGTGTCGGTGGCCCGGCGAGCCGTCGAGTTCCTCGGCGATCTCGAGGGCGTCGAGGTCCGCCGCCGGCGGACCTCGAAGGCGCGAGTGACGATCGACCCCCTTCGCTGTCCGCTGATGGAACCGGTGCGTTCGATCGCGTGAGCATGATTTCGAGGGGAGACATCGGCGGTTTATCATAAATCGCTAGATAATTTTGTTGATTTGGCCTGTTTTGGTGGCCTGATCGGCCCGGAACACGGTTCTGTAGGCGGTTGCTCCAACCGGCACTACCGTGTGACTCGTATCTCTTCCACAGCGGTGCTGTGTGACGCAACGGAGGTCGACTCGACTTGGATGCATCTCAGTCCATAGCCCCAGCCACAGGGGTAACGGACACCGACCGGCGGTTCTTCCAGCCGGACATCGAAACCATGCCACGCGACCAATTGCGTGCGCTGCAGGAGCAAAGGGTGCTGGAATTGGTGCCCGCCGTTTACGAGAATTCCCCGTTCTATCGGGAGTTGTGGGAGGCTGCGGGCGTCGAGCCGAGCATGGTGCGATCGCTCGAGGACTTCGAAAGGCGGATACCGACTTTCACGAAGGATGATCTGCGGGCCTATCGCAGTCGCACAGGCGATCCGTTCGGTGGCCTGCTGCAGGTGCCCGCGGACCGGCTGACCTCGATCATGTCTACGTCGGGCACTACCGGTGCGCCCGAACTGATTCCGGAGATCTGGGAATCGGCGCCGCCGCTGCCGGCGTGCTCGACTCGCGATCTGTGGGAAATCGGACTGCGTCCGGGTGATCGGGTATTGGTTCCGGCGGGCGCATTCCGCGGATTTTACGACTCGTTTTATCAAGCAATGGGTCTCGTGCCGATCTACATCGACACCTGGATCGGCCAGGGCAGGCAGATCATCGAGGCCGCTCGGCGATTCCGGCCCGCCTATATGCAGTTCATGATGCCGACGCTGCTCGAACTGGAGCGGTTGGAGGGCGCGTACGACATCCGGGAGTCGCTGGCGTCCTTGAAGGGTGCATCGTTCGCGGGGCAGCCTTTGGGAAAGGCGTTGGCGGACAAGGTCCGTCACGAATGGGGCATCGAGCTGTTCGTATACGGCAGCGCCGGTGACACCGGCACCGCGTGGGAGTGCCGTGCGCACAACGGCTATCACCTGTGGGAGGACCTGGTCCTGCCCGAAGTCCTGGAGACCGACGGCAATCGTGCCGTCGAGTCCGGCGGAATCGGCGAATTGGTCGCGACCGATCTGGACAACAAGGCTGCGCCGTTGATCCGCTTCCGCAGCGGCGACCTCGTGCGGCTCGATCGCAGTACCTGCGATTGCGGCCGAACGCACGCCCGGGAGTGGGTGATCGGCCGTTGTGGCGACGAGACCGTCGTGGACGGCAAACCGATCGTGGTCAGCGAGGTCTGGGCAGCGATCGAGAGCGAGGAAGAGACGCACGATGGAATGTTCCAGATTATTCGCTCTGCACGGGTGACCGACCGGCTGCGCCTGCGCATCGGCTATCAGGCGGCCGGGGAGATCGATCTCGAAGACCTCAGCGCGCGCCTGACGGCCGTGGTCGCCGACCGTGTCGGTGTACGGCCGGATATCGACCTGGTCCCGGTCGATGATCTCGTGGCCCGCAGTTCCAGCGTGGCGAAGTTTCCGAGGGTGGTGAAGGAATGAGCCGCGAGACGATGGCCCGGGCCATGGCGGGCCGTGATTCCCAACTGGCCGGTATCGCTCAATATGTGCGTGGTGACGGTGCCAATGTCGTATTCGACATCGGATGGCCCGAGATCGAGCGCGACATCGCGTGGGCTGGGCGGTTGATCGATGTGAGCGGGCTCGCCGGTGCCGACCACGTGCTGGTGACTGCCCGCAACTGCGAAGGTCCGTGGTTCAGTCCGCTGGTCCGGGTGCTGCATGCCCGTGGGATCGTATTCAGCAACGGCGAACCGTACGGCTGGGATGCCAAGCGCAGCGCGACCTTCCTGAATCTGCTTCCGATCAAGGCGATCATCGCGTTGAGTGGTGAAACCGCGGAGGCGCTGACGGCCGACGAGCAAACAGTGGCCAAGCTCGCTGAGCTGTCGTTGATCTGGGCTCGCCCCGAGGCCGTCGCGGAGGTGGGTAAAACCGGCTTGGAAACCGAGATGGTA